>DATJGQ010001059.1:0-7046 GCA_035494815.1 Gemmataceae bacterium | reverse complement strand
ACGGCGCTGAGTGTTCAGCCTCTCCGGCAATATCGGCAGAGTCGGCGGAAAAGTTTACTGAGTTTGTCGGTCGAAGCAGTCGCGCCGGCGAAGCGACGTCCGGCGAATGCTTGACCCGCGCCGCGCGCCGGTCTAGCATGGTCGCTCGCGTGGGCCGACCGGCGTGGAACGGTCGTGGAAGGGCGCGGGAAAAGGAACGGGGCATGGCCACGGCGCGGCGACGACGGATCGGGCGGCCGGAGCGACAGACACCGCTGCTCTATCACTGGGGCGGCACGCACGACCCGCTGCCGGTGCAGGAAGTGCGCGGCGTCGGACGGACCGGTCATTTGCCGTTCGGCGGCGAGGCGCCGCCGTGGATTCACTCCGGCCCGACGGACGAACCGTTCGACTTTTGCGGCCACGTCCGCCGTCTGTGCGACGACATCGCCGACCGTTGCGAGGAGCTCGCGCACGTGCGGACCGGCCGCGTCCTTTTCGCGGTCACTCAGGCCCGGAACGGCCGCGCGCACGGCCTGCAGGCCCGAGTGACGCCGCTGCGGTTCCACGGCGGCGCGTTGTATCGTCGCCACCGCGGCAGCCGGTATCAGGTTCAACGGCTGTTCGTCTACGGGCGGGAGATGCTCTACCTGATGACGTTTTGCCTGCCGCGGTTTCTGAACCAGGCGTTCGACGACAAGATCGTGACTCTGTTCCACGAACTGTTCCATATCGGCCCGCGGTTCGACGGCGACTTGCGCCGCCACGCCGGGCGGTATACCGTCCACTCGAGCAGCCAGCACCGCTACGACGAACACATGGCCGCGCTGGCCCGGGCCTATCTGGCGTCGGAGCCGGACGCGAACCTGCACGCGTTCTTGCGGCTGAATTTCGCGCAGCTCAAGCACCGCCACGGGGCCGTCGTCGGCACGGTCGTGCCGCGGCCGAAGCTCGTCCCCGTGACCGAGGACGCCGAGCCGCCCGAGGTGATCCATGCCGCGGTTCGTGATCCTTGAGCACGATCATCCGTTCCCACACCTCGACTTCATGATCGAATCCGGCGACAGGTTGCGCACCTGGCGGCTGCTCACGCCGCCCGCGCCCGGCGCGACGATCGCGGCCAAGGCGCTCGGCGACCACCGTAAGGCGTACCTTGACTACGAAGGACCCGTTAGCGGCGGGCGTGGGGCTGTCTGTCGCTGGGACGTGGGAACATTCGCGGCGGAAAGGGAATCCGCGGACGAGCTGCGGTTGCAACTGGCGGGAGTGCGCGTCAGGGGTACGGTCGAGCTGCGGCGGGTCGACGGCGACGCGTGGACCTGGCATTGGCTGCCGACTTGAAGGTCATTGTCCGTTCGCGGCCGGCGGGGTCGGGTCCGGCGGCGGATTGCCGCGAATCACCAAGACGCCGGGTTGAAACTCGAGCTGGCTGAGCAGGATGGTCGGCCGCGGCTGGTTGGCCTGGAAGTGCAACAAGGCCACCGGGTGATTGCCATGTCGGAACCAGGTGACCTCGATGTTGTGTTCGCGCACTTTCCGGGCCGCGTCCGAGATGAAATCGAGCAGCGCCTGCGTCCCCAGCGGCAACGCCCCCGCGTGGAACCCGCAAAGCTCCAGGGCGACGACGTTCGTCTCCTTCGCCACCAGCCAGACGCGCAGGTCAACTGAAATGACACTGCTCCACCACCCGCCCTCGTACCGAAAACCGATCCGCAGCCGGTCCTTGTCCAGCCCGACGCGGATGTCGTGCACCTCGTCGGGCAATTCGAACATCGCGGCCGACGATCGGTCGCAGGCGTGCTGGAGATAACCGTTGAGCTGGTCCTGCGAAAACTCCTGTTTCCACGGCAGGCCGTTCTCGATGGTGTTCCACATGTCCTGAGTCTTCCGCCAGCATTCGGTCGAGCGGCATTCGCGTGTGTCGGCGTCGGACAGTTCGTTCTGGCGATAAAAGGTGGGAACGTGCCGGACGAGCAGCGACAGGATCGTGCTCCCGCCGGCGGCGAGCAGCAGCAGAATCGCGGCGACATACCAGGCGGAGCGACGGCGCATGTCCAATCTCCGAGGCCGACGGCGCGGCGACCATACGGTCCTGCCCCGGACCGGTCAACCGCAACCGCCGTCGCCGCAGAACCCTTGCTCGGCCGCGCGTGTCCCACTAATGTGAAACACAGCCCGGCGGGGTAGCTCAGTGGTTAGAGCAGGGTCTTCATAAGGCCAAGGTCGCCGGTTCAAATCCGGCCCCCGCTACTGACCGATGCCCATGGGACCGCAGAGGTTCCACACCTTACCGCTCGCCGAACCAGCCCCAAAAAGGGTTCGCCGCATGCGACTTCGCCTGCTGCTCGTCGTCTGCATCGCCGGGGCGGCGATCGCGGTCGTTCGACGCCCTTCGCTGACCGCCGCGGAGCCTTCGAAGGCCGCTCCACGGCTGAAAGTGGACTTCAACGCCAAGGGCGTCAGCGTCCTCACCTACGGGACGACCAATCTGCTCGTCGACGGCGCCTTCCTTGTGGAGCGCGCCGTCTTTCGTCGCCCTGACGGGACGGAAATGACTCCGGCGCTCAAGCCGGAGATCCGTTGGGACGCCCGCCGACGAACGCTCACTTCGCGCTTCTCCTGGGGCTCCGTAACGTGCGAATACTTATCCGAAGCGGATCGCCTCAGGTTTCACATCACAGTCGTCAACGAGTCGCCCGACGTGTTGCAAGGCTTGTGGCTGCGGCCGTTACTCGTGCGGTTCCCGCAGTTGCCGAAGGACTGGCACCCGCACGGCCTCCAGCTGACTTTTCTCCCCGGCGGCCCGCGGGTTCACGTCGGAGATTTCGGGACGGGCGCGGTGGCTTTCGTCAATGAGGACCTGACCACGCCGCTGATTTCGGGATTCCGGTGGACGAGCGATCCGGGGAAGTACATTTACCCGCTCGTCGTCTGGACGTCGAACTTCGGCTGGCCGGACGAGTCCGTCACCCAGCGGATGGTCCGACCCATCCCGAGCGGGGGGCGCGATGAGTACCGCCTGGCCCTCCGGTTCGGGCCGTCCGGCCCGAAGGCCACCGGGCTCGGTTTGGCCGCTGACGTCTATCGCAAGTTTGCGACCACATATCCGTATCGACTCCGGTGGGCGGACCGGCGGCCGATCGGCGCGCTCTTCCTCAGCACGAGCGAGCCGAAGTTACAATCGCAGACCAATCCACGCGGTTGGCTGCTGGATCCCAAGATCGACGTGACGACGCCCGAGGGGCAGGCGGCGTTCAAGCAACGGATGCTGCACTATGCCGAGGCGAGCGCGGCGCTCCTCAAGAAGACGGGGGCGCAAGGGTCGATCGTCTGGGACGTGGAAGGCCAGCAGTTTCCGCACATGACGAGTTATCTGGGCGACCCGCGGTCACTCCCGCCCGAGATGGACACGATCGCCGACGAATTCTTCGCCCGCTTGCGGGCCGACGGTTTACGGACCGGCGTCACCGTGCGGCCGCAACGACCGGTCCGCCCGGCCTACGGCAACGGCGTGTTCCAGATCGAAGTGACCGATCCGGCACAGAATCTGATCGACAAGATCGCGTACGCGAAGAAGCGCTGGGGGTGCAGTCTGTTTTATGTTGACTCTAACGGCGCGCCGAGTGCACCGATGGACGACGACATCATGGATCGCGTCGCCATGGCACACCCGGACGTGCTGCTCGTCCCGGAGCACGAGTCGCACCGGTATTACAGCTTTTCCGCCCCGTACCATACGCTCGAGATGGGAATCGCCTCCACGCCGTCCTTTGTGCGGGATGTCTACCCGGACGCGTTCAGCGTAATTTACGTGCCCAAGGATGTGGCCAAGCACCGGGCCGAACTCGTGGAGGCGGTGCGGCACGGCGACATCCTGCTCATCGTCGGCTGGCACGAGACGGGCGACACGGCGGAGGTCCGCAAGATTTACGAAGAGGCGGGGCGCCGATGACGAACCTGCTGCCGCTCCTGGCAATCGCCGTCGCGGCGCCGCCGGACGCCGGGGGAGTGGAATTCTTCGAGCGGAACGTCCGGCCGGTGCTGGTCGAGCACTGCTATCAGTGTCACTCCGCCGAGGCGAAGAAAGTTCGCGGCGGGCTGCTGCTGGACACGCGGCCCGGTTGGCAGAAGGGCGGCGACACCGGACCGGCACTCGTTCCCGGCGACACCGAGAGAAGTCTGCTCATCAAAGCGATCCGTTATGGCGACGAAGCGCTCAAGATGCCCCCCACGGGCAAGCTCAGTGACAAGCAGATCGCGGCGCTCGTAGAGTGGGTGAAACTCGGGGCGCCCGACCCGCGTGACGCCTCGTCCGGCCGCGACGGGCGGCGGAGCGCGAGTCGCACCATCGACATCGACGCCGCCAAGCAAGCCTGGGCATTCCGGCCGCTGAAACCGACGACACCGCCGCCAACCGACGACCCATGGCCGCGCACGCCGATCGACCCGTTCATTCTCGCCAAGCTGACCGCCGACGGAATCCGCCCGAACCCGATCGCCGACCGGCGGACGCTCATTCGCCGCGCCTCGTTCGATCTCGTCGGCCTACCGCCCACGCCGGAGGAAGTCGAGCGGTTCGTCGACGACCCGGACCCGGACGCATACTCCAAACTGATCGATGGCCTGCTCGACAGCCCGCACTTCGGCGAACGGTGGGCCCGGCACTGGCTCGACCTGGCCCGCTTCGGCGAGAGTCACGGGTACGAGCAGGATTACGACCGGCCGTTCGCCTATCACTACCGCGACTTCGTCATCAAGGCGTTCAACCGGGACCTGCCGTATGACACGTTCGTCCGGTGGCAGATCGCCGGCGACGAAATCGAGCCGAAGAACCATCTCGCCATGATGGCGACCGGCTTCCTCGCCGCCGGCACGCACGCCACGCAGATCACCGCGAATCAAGCGGAAAAGGAGCGGTACGACGAACTCGACGACATGGCCCGGACGATCGGGACCACCATGCTCGGGCTAACCGTCGGCTGCGCCAGATGCCACGATCACAAGTTCGACCCAATCCCGACGGCCGACTATTACGGCCTGCTCGCGACGTTTGCGACGACCGTCCGCTCGGACTACGAGATGGACCTCGATCCGGAGGGCTTCCGCAAGGCGAAGGCGAAATACGACGCCGAGCACACCCCGCTCGTGGAGAAGCTCGCGGCGTTCGAGCGCGACGAGTTGCCAGACCGGTTCGACGGGTGGTTAGGCGCCGGTCATTTGGACGCACCGAAAGGCGCCAAAGTCACGCCGCCGGTGGGAAAGCTCCTTGCCGAGCTTAAAGCCGATCCGGCGAAGGAACTCACCCTCAGCGAGCGCACGGAGTTGTCGAAATGGCACCGTACCATTGATCCGGAGTGGAAAAAGCTCAATGCCGCCGTCGAAGCGCATGCGAAGTCCGCGCCTGAGAAGCCAAAGGTCCTGATCTGCAGCGAGGGGGTCCCGGCGGTGCGACTGCACACGCAAGGGCTCGACTTCTACGACCCGGTTTACCACCTCAAGCGTGGCGATCCTAATCAGAAGACTGAAGTCGCGAGACAGGGTTTCCTGCAGGTGCTTACGAACGGCTCGGCGGATCAATGGCGGGCGACGCCGCCTGGGGGCAGCAAGTTGTCATTCCGTCGCAATGCTCTGGCGGAATGGCTGATAGACGTCGATCACGGCGCCGGTCACCTGCTCGCGCGGGTCATCGTTAATCGCCTGTGGTACTACCACACCGGCCGCGGAATTGTCGCGACGCCGAGTGACTTCGGCGCCCAGGGCGAGAAGCCGACGCACCCGGAGCTGCTCGACTGGCTCGCCGGCGAGTTGATCCGCAACGGGTGGCGGCTCAAGCCGATCCATAAGCTGATCCTGACGAGTTCCGTCTACATGCAGTCCGGCGCGACCGACGAGGCTCGCGCCGCGAAGGACCGCGAGAATGCGCTTTTTTGGCGGCATCCCGCCCGGCGGCTCGAGGCCGAAGTAATCCGCGACGCGATGTTGGCCGTCAGCGGCGCGCTCGACCCGACGATGTTCGGCCCCGGCACGCTCGACCCGCAGCAGAAACGGCGAAGTATTTACTTCTTCGTCAAGCGCAGCAAACTCGTGCCGATGATGGCGATCTTCGACGCACCGGACTCGCTGCAGGACATTGCCACGCGCCCGACGACGACCGTCGCCCCGCAGGCGCTCTTGCTGCTCAACAACCCCGCAGTCCGCGGCTACGCGACCAAGTTCGCCGAGCGGGTGAAGGGCGAACCGGCCGCGGCGGTCGCGAAGGCGTACCGGCTCGCGCTCGGGCGAACACCGACCGACGCGGAAACCGCCGACGCAATCGCCTTCCTTTCCGGTCAGGCGGACGTTTACCGCAGCGCCGAAAAACCCGACCCGGCTGAGTTGGCACTCGCGGATTTCTGCCACGCGCTTTTGTGCCTGAATGAATTCGTTTACATCGATTGAAGACGATGCCGCACTACATCGCCGATCGTTTGCTCGCGTCCCGCCGGCAGTTTCTGACACGCACGGGGCAGGGGTTTGGTCTATTGGCACTTGCGGGCCTGCTCGATCAGGCGGGGGCTTTGGCCGCCGACAGCACGGCGGGGGTGAACCCCGCCGCTCGCCAACTGCATCCGCTCGCGCCGCGGCCGGCGCATTTCCCGACCAGGGCGAAGTCGGTCATCTGGCTGTTCATGAACGGCGGGCCGAGCCAGGTCGACACGTGGGACTACAAACCCGAACTGGCGAAGCGCGACGGCCAGGATCTTCCCGGCTTCGACAAGAACACCGGCTTCTTTACGGCCGAGGTCGGGCCGCTCCTGAAATCGCCCTTCCAGTTCAAGCAGCACGGCAAGTCCGGTACCTGGGCGTCAGAGATCTTCCCGCATCTGGTCGAACACGTCGACGATCTCGCGTTCATCCACTCGTGCTTCACCGAGACGAACAACCACTCGCCCGCGCTCTTCCAGATCAACACGGGCTTCAGCCGCATGGGGTTCCCGTCGGTGGGATCGTGGGTCACGTACGGCCTGGGGACGGAGAACCAGAGCTTGCCGTCCTTCGTCGTCATGTACGACACGCTCGGTCGCGGG
>DATJGQ010001058.1:0-2238 GCA_035494815.1 Gemmataceae bacterium | reverse complement strand
GAGGCCGCCCCGGCGTGACCGGCGCTTCCCAGATGCGTAGCTCGGCCGTGTGTTCGCCGCGGTCGCGGGTGTACACCTGCAGCACGCGGTATTCCAGGTCCAGGCCGCTGAGCGTTTGGAGCAGCGGCTGATTGGCGTATTCGTCCAAGTCGAGCCAACGATCCGCGACGGCGTCCGCCGGTCCGGTCGGGACCGGCAAGGCGTTCGGGCTATGGAACCGCAGCTGCGACTTGAGGTGGGCCGGGTTACAGACTTTCACGAGGAACGCACGCCAACCCTGTTCGGCAAGGTCCAGCGGTTTTGCCGTCGCCGCCGCCCGGATATCGCCGTTCGCGGCGAACTCGACCGCCAGGGCGCAGAGCGGGTCGAGGGCGCGTTGTGCTTCCCGCGCCACCTTGGCCGAGTCGTTTTCGTCGGCGAGCTTGTCTAGGGCCGTCTGCACGTCGCGCGGCAGCGGCTCGCCAATCGCGTCGAGGGCTTGGCGGAGGCGAGTGATCTGGGCGACAAGCGGTTGTGGTTCGACCGAGGCGATCTGCGGGAAGGCGGCGTCGGCGGCTGTCGCGAGTGGCGCGACGATTAGGATTGTCAGAGCCGCGAGCGTAAGCGAGCGGTGGATTCGCACGGTGAGGACTCCTGTAGGAGGGGCGCCGACATGCTACCGCAGCGGGGCGAGGGCCGCCATGATGTTCCAACTAGTGCACTCCAACAGGCGTTCCCAAGCGCTCGACGTGCATTTGCAGTCGATCCCAATGTGGCTGGAAGCGCTCCGCCCAGTCGACCGGACAACGGGCCAAGAAGGCGGGTCGTTCTGCGACCCAGTAATACTCCAGCGCTTGCGACGAGTATTGTTGGAGTATCGCCGCGAGGTTGTGAATGTGATCAGCCGCCGTTGCCGCACCCGCGGCGTCACCGGACCAGCCGGCGGCTCGTGCCTGGAGCACTCCCAGCTGAAGAATATCTAAGAGAATTGTTGCTATGTCGGAGGGACAAGTCATTGGCGTTACCTCACAGGCAGGTCGAGTATCATTTCGCCCACGTGCGGCTGAGTGATTCCGATGACGAGGACTTCGATCAGCTTACCCTCTTCTGCGGCCGCCCGCACCATGTGATGGCCGTCGAAGATCACGCCCGCACTCGTTACCTTCACCGGCGTGAACCGCACAACGCCACCGAGAAGCAGCCGGCGCTGTGCATCCAACCGGCCGCGGACCAAGTCTCCGCGGCTTGGCAATAGGCGCGCCGGATCGATCGCCGTCTGCACTTGTCCGACCCGGGCGGTAATCGGGTTCTGCCACTTGGCGGGGATGGGCATGACGGACGAGTCCTATCAAAACGCGTGCGTCACGCCGACCCACACCTGCACCGGCGCCGACGAATTGACCGTCTTCGCCACGTCCACCCGCAGCATCGTCCGCTCGATGAAGCTGAACCACGCCACGTCCGCCCGCAACCCGACGCCGACCGCGTGCGCCACGTCGCCGACCGGCTTCCCGTTCACATAGACCTGTCCCACGTCATAAAACGGGGCGACGTACAGGCCCCGCACGCCCATGCAGTGATCAGCCACGTCGAAGCACAGTCGCCGGACCAGCGGCACGCGGAGTTCGAGATTCACGACCCAAAGAAGACTGCCCTGACGCTCCGCGAGATCAAACCCGCGGAAGAGCGTGCTGCCGCCGAGCGGGAAGAGTTGGGCCTCGTCCGGGATCGCCGCCGCGATCGACACCTGGCCGGCGAGCTTCGTACCGGCTAGCCACTTCCACTCCTCCGGCGCGGCGCGGACCGTGGCGGCCTGCGCTTCGAACTTGTGCAACCCATTGTGCACGCCGTTAAGATCGACCTCGCCGCCCGAGTAGGTGCCGTCGATCCGGTAGCCGCTCTCCGGGTCCCAGTACGGCGTGAGCAAGTCCAAGTGCCAGTGAATACCGCCGACCGCGATGTCCTCTGGCCGCTGACCCGCCGGAATGCCATCGCGGGCACGCGCGAACGGGAGCGGGTTCTCCTGATAGGTGCCGAACAGTTCCGCGTAATGCATCGGCGGCAGGTAAAGCGACGACCCGTACAGGAAGATGTACCGGCCATAGAGCACGCCGCGAAACGCCGAGTCGCGGCCGTCGTTGCCGAACGGCCCCGCGATCCGCTGCTCGACGGTGTAGCCGAGCTGCGTCTTGCAGAACGGGAAGTGGTCCACGAGTCCGTCGGCCCCGACCACGAGGTCGCGGTAGTCGCTGCGGACGG
>DATJGQ010001057.1:0-2616 GCA_035494815.1 Gemmataceae bacterium | reverse complement strand
CCCGGCAGCATCGCGATCAACGCCGGCAGCAACGCCAGGGCGGTCGGTCCCGACGGCAAGCCCCTCGCGACCGACCAGCGCGGGAGCGGCTTCGCCCGCATCGTCGGCGGGACCGTGGACGTCGGCGCGTTCGAGGTGCAGCCGCCGGCGGTTGCCAAGGGCTCGGTCTCCGGCATCATCTTCAAGGACCTGAACGGCAACCGCGTCCGCGACGCCGGCGAGGGCGTGCTGAGCAACTGGCTGGTCTGGGCGGACCTCAACCGCGACGGGCGGCTCAACGCCAACGAGCCCCGCACGGTCAGCAACACCAGCGGCCGGTACGTGCTGGCCAACGTCCCGGCGGGCTATCAGCTCCTGCGGCTGGAGAAGCGGACCGGCTGGCAGCAGACCTACCCGCGCGGCGGCGGGGCCCACGGCCCGACGATCCTCGCGGGCAAGCTGACCACCGGCTGGGACTTCGGCGTCCGGCCGATCGTCGGCTAGCGGCGATCAGGCCCCAACGTTCGGTCGTCCACGCACTTCGTCTTACCGGAGCACTCTATGAAACCAATCTTTAAGCACCGCGTTCATACGACCCGTCCGGAACTCAAGCCGGTGAGGCGCTCACCCCGACTCGAACTCCTGGAGCACCGGCTGCTGTTCAGCACGTACACGGTCACCACGCTGGGCGACTCGGCGGGGAGCATCACCCCGACGGGCACGGGCACGTTCAACGCCACCACCCTGCGCGCGGCCCTGAACGCGGCGAACTCCCGCGCCGGGGCAGACACGGTCAACTTCAAGTCAGGGCTGGCCGGCACGGTCAGCCTGAACAGCGCCTTGCCCGACATTGTGGACCCGCTCGCGCTCACCGGGCCGGGTGCGTCCAAGCTGACGGTTCGCCGCGGTGCCGGCGGTGACTACAGTGTGTTCACCATTTCGCGCGCCACGGTCGTCATCAAGGGCGTGACGATTCGCGACGGCACCGGCGAATCGGGAAATTACGGCGGCGGCATTTACAACGCAGGCACGCTCACGCTGACCGACAGCAAGGTCCGCGAGAACTCGGCCGCCGAAGGCGGCGGCATCTTCAACGGCGGCACGCTTACGCTGAATAACAGCGCTGTGTCGGACAACGCGGGCGGCACCGGCGGCGGAATCTACAACTTCGAAGCGGGCACAGCGACCCTGACCAACAGCGCGGTTTCGGGCAATTCTGCGTCGGGCGTTGGCGGCGGCATTTACAATACCCACGCCCTGAGGATCACCAATTGCGCCCTCTCCGGCAACTCGGCCGATGCCAGCGGCGGCGGGCTTCTCAACTCCGTCGGGAACACCGCGATCATTACGAACAGCATCGTCTCGCAGAACTCGGCCCGCGAGGTTAATGGCGGTGGCATCTACAACGATGGCACCGTGAACGTGAGTGGCACCACCTTCTCGGAGAACTCGGCCGGCGATTCCGGCGGGGCCGTCAAGAACAACGGCGGGTTGACGCTCACCAACTGCACCGTGTCGGGAAACTCCGCCAACACCGGCGGCGGCATCCAAAGTTTGGGTGGGCTCGTGGCAATCCGGTCCACACTGTCCGGCAATGACGCCATGGAATCCGGCGGGGGCGTCTTCAACGACGGTCCGGCGACGATCACCAACAGCACGCTGAGCGGCAACTCGGCCTCACGCGGCGGCGGCGGCATCTACAACAATGGCGGCACGCTGGCCCTCGTCAACAGCACGATCTCGGCCAACCAGGATGCCGAAGCCGGCGCCGGCGGCATCTACGTCTCCGGCGGCGACGTGGCGCTGAACAACAGCATCGCGGTCGGCAACACCTACGGGTTTGATATCGCAGGCACCGTCGCCGCGTCGAGCTCCCACAACGTCGTGGGCCGCGTCACCGGGTCGAGCGGCTTGGAGAACGGCAAGAACGGCAACAAGGTGGGCGTCACCCCCGCCCAGGTGAAGCTCGGCCCGCTCGCGAACAACGGCGGACCGACGCTGACGATGGCCCTGCTCCCCGGCAGCATCGCGATCAACGCCGGTAGCAACGCCAGGGCGGTCGGCCCCGACGGCCAGCCCCTCACCACCGACCAGCGCGGCAGCGGTTTCCTCCGCATCGTCGGCGGGACCGTGGACGTGGGCGCGTTCGAGGTCCAGGCGGCCAAGGGCTCCGTCTCCGGCCTGATCTTCAAGGACCTCAACGGCAATCGCGTGCGGGACGCGGGCGAGGGGGTGCTCAGCAACTGGCTGGTCTGGGCGGACCTCAACCGGGATGGGCGGCTGAACTCGAACGAGCCCCGCACGGTCAGCAACACCAGCGGCAAGTACGTGCTCGCCAACGTCCCGGCGGG
This sequence comes from Gemmataceae bacterium, assembly GCA_035494815.1. GTDB lineage: Bacteria > Planctomycetota > Planctomycetia > Gemmatales > Gemmataceae > DATJGQ01. Next base: position 286 of record DATJGQ010001057.1, on the reverse strand, counting down.
CTACCAACTCCTGCGGCTGGAAAGGCGGGCCGGCTGGCAGCAGACCTACCCCCGCGGCGGCGGGGCTCACGGGCCGACGGTCCTGGCCGGCAAGCTGATCACCGGCTGGGACTTCGGCGTGCGGCCGATCGTCGGATGAGGGAATGGGGCGGGTCGGCGCGCGGTAGTCCGTTCGCCGGGGGGCAAAGACGGGCGTTTGCCTGAAAAGTGCCGGGGATCGGTACGGGCGGCGCTCGACGTTTGGATGTGACAACGTAATGACGTGGAGGGCTTTATGTGGCCCATT
>DATJGQ010001056.1:0-7348 GCA_035494815.1 Gemmataceae bacterium | reverse complement strand
GGCGGGGTTCGAGGCGGTGACGATCAAGAGCGACGCCCGTGGCCTCGTCGACCTCGGCGACTTCCGGACCAAGCTCGACGACCAGACGGCCGTCTTCATGATCACGAACCCGAACACCGTCGGCCTGTTCGAGAGCCAGATCCGCGCAATCACCGACCTGCTCCACTCCCGCGGGGCGCTCGTCTACCTGGACGGCGCGAACATGAACGCGATCCTCGGCCTGACGCGGCCGAGCGACTTCGGCGCGGACATGCAGCATTACAACATCCACAAGACGTTCACCGGCCCGCACGGCGGCGGCGGCCCCGGCTCCGGGCCGATCGCGGTTCGCAAGGAGCTGGCGCCGTTCCTGCCGGTCCCGGTGATCGCGACAGACGCCGAGCGTTATTACCTCGATTTCGACCGCCCGCTCTCGATCGGTCGCGTGCGGAGTTTCTCGGCGACGGTCGGCATCCTGCTCCGCGGTTACTGCTACATCCGCACCCTCGGCCCCGACGGGCTGCGGCAGGTGAGCGAGGACGCGGTACTCAATGCCAACTACCTCCGGGCACGGGTGAAGGACGTGTACGAAGTCCCCCACCCGGGCCCATGCATGCACGAGTTCGTCGCCAGCGCGCGGGCCCTCCGTCGGACGAAGAAGATCAGCGCGATGGACGTGGCCAAACGACTGCTCGACTTCGGCTTCCACGCTCCGACGGTTTACTTCCCGCTCGTCGTACCCGAAGCGATGATGATGGAGCCGACGGAAACCGAGAGCAAGGAAACGCTCGACGCGTTCGCCGACGCGCTGATGCGGATCGCCGGAGAGGACGCGGCGTTCCTGCAACAGGCGCCGCACACGCTGCCGATCAGCCGGCCGGACGAGGTGAAAGCGGCGAAGGAGCCGGTGTTGCGGTGGCGGCCAGGAGCCTAAACCGTTTCGCCGGCCGGCGAAACGGGGCCACCGGACACATGCCACTGACTCTCGACTACTATTCATTGCTCACGGCCGACGGCCCCGCGCAAATGGCCGCCGACGAGGCGCTGCTCGATCGCGCCGCCGGTGGTTATGCCGGACTCCGCTTCTATACCTGGTCCGAGCCGACGCTGAGCCTCGGATATTTTCAACGCGCGGCGGACCGTCTTACGATTCCCGCCCTTGCCGAGCTTCCCGTCGTCCGCCGGCTCACGGGCGGCGGCGCGATCGTCCATCATCACGAACTGACGTATGCCGTCGCACTGCCGGTGGCGCCACCCTGGCGCGGCGCCGCCGACTGGGTCTGCCGGATGCACGACGCCATTCGCGCAGCCTTCGCCGAATTCGGCGTCACGTCAGCACTTCTCGGCTGCGGCCGCGAACAGGGACGAGAACGCTTTCTCTGCTTCGAACACGTCACCCCCGGCGACGTCGTGATCGGCGAAACCAAGATCGCCGGCAGTGCGCGGCGGAAGCGCGGCACGGCCGTGCTGCAACATGGCAGCGTCCTGCTCGCCGCCAGCCCATTCGCGCCACACCTCCGGGGCGTTCGAGAAGTTTCCGGGGTTGATTTGACGCCGGCTGATCTTGCCGGCGTGATCGCGCGGCGCTTCTCACAGTCGACGGGCTGGACGTTCCACGAAACCGACCCGAACCCGTTATTCCCGCCCGATCAAAATCGTTATCGCGACCCCGCGTGGAACGAACGCCGCTGACCGACCGGCTTACCCAGCTTCACACGCACCGCCTTCGTTCCTCGACCCATCCCCCGCCGACTCCGGCTTGACCCTCTCATCAACGACGCTATAGTCCCGCCCGTTTTGTGAGGAGCTTCCCCGTGCGGATGGCGGTGCGTGCCCGTCAGCCGTGGCGGCTCTCGGGCATTCGCGACTTTCCGTAGTCGGAGGTTAATCGATGAGAAGGACGTACTTCCTGGCGGCGCTTGCCGTGGTCGCCACGGTCTTCGCCGGCTGGGCCGCCATCGCGTTGGCACAAAGCTCCGGCGGGCAGATGCCGGTGCCCGTGCAGCCGCCGGCCCCGTACCCGCCGCCGGCGCCCGTGCCCGCGACGTTTCCGCCGATCGCGCCGCCGGCCAGCGGGCCCGAGCAACCCGCGCCCATCCCAAGTCAACCGGGCCTGAGTCCGGCGCCCGTCGCCCCGATTGCCCCGACGACGCCCGAGCCCGCTCCGCCCCACCAGCAGCCGCAACCGCAGGCCCCGGTCGTCCAGTCGTCGCCGACCATTCACACGACTCCGGCCGCCCCGGCCGCCGACAACACCACCATCCCGGACCCGGGCAACCCGACCGGCCGGCAGGAACCGGCCGTCAGCATCGAATGGCTCGGCCCGGCCGCGGCCAAAGTCGGTCAGGCGGGCGACTATACGATCCTCGTCCGTAACGCCTGCAACATCCCGGTGCAACAGGTGCTCGTCCGCGTTCGGTTGTCCGCCGGCGCCGCCGTCGTCGCGACCGAGCCGGCCGCGGTCACCGAAGATAACGTCCTCATGTGGGAAGTCGGCACCCTATTGCCGAAGCAGGAAAAGAACCTGCAGATGCGGCTGATGACGCCGACCCGCGGCGACGTCGCCGCCCAGGCGTGGGTCACGTTCACCGGCTCGACCGCCCTGCGGATTAGGGTCCGCGAGCCGAAGCTGGTCGTGAAGGCGACAGCCCCCGAGAAGGTCATGGTCGGCGACACGCCGTCCTTCACCTTGTCCGTCAGCAACCCCGGCGACGGCGTGACCGAGCAGGTCAAGCTGCACGCCGAGCTGTCGGACGGCCTGGAAAGCCCCCGCGGCAAGAAATTCGACTTCGACCTCGGCAACCTGAACCCCGGCGAGTCGCGGTCGGTGCAGGTGCTGTGCAACGCTAAGAGCGCGGGCGAGCAGTTCTGCATGGCCGCCGCCGAGGCCGACGCCGGCCTGACCGCACAGGACAAGGCGATCGCCAACGTGATCATTCCGCGGCTCGACCTGGAGGTGAAAGGTCCGAAGCTGCGGTACCTGGACCGCAAGGCCGTCTACACGTTCAAGATCACCAACCCGGGCGACGCCCCGGCCGTCAACGTCACGCTCAACGACGCAATGCCCGCCGGGATGAAGTTCATGCAGGCTGACATGGGCGGTCGGCACGACTTCGCCACCCGGACCGTCTCATGGTTCCTCGGCGAGATCGCCCCCGGCCAGTCGCGCGAAGTGAACATGGAAGTCGTTTGCATGGAAGCCGGCGAGTTCACGCACAAGCTGACCGCCCAGGCCGCCCGTGGCCTCAAGGTCGAGGGCGAAATGACCACCCGCGTGGAAGGCCTGTCGGCCATCCAGCTCGAGGTCGTCGACCTGGAAGACCCGGTCGAGATCAACGGCGAGACGATCTACGAGATCCGCATCACCAACACCGGCTCGAAGACCGAGACCGACGTGAAGCTGGTCTGCACGATCCCGGCCGACAAGCAGTCGTTCAAGGCCGCGACCGGCCCGAGCCCGTATCATGCGGAGGGCAACGAGATCGTCTTCGACCCGCTGCCGAAGCTGGCCCCGCGGGCGGACGCGATCTACCGCGTGACCGTGAAGTGCACGGCGCAGGGCATCGCGCACTTCAAGGCCCGGATCACCTCCGCCGTGCTCACCGAGCCGGTGACCAAGGAAGAGCCGACCCGGATTTATGCGGATTGAGAAATGAGACCGATGGGACTTATAGGAGGTATGGGACGTATGTGTCTCATAAGTCCCATAAGTCCCCTACGTCCCATAGGTCCCATAAGTCCCATCAAAAACGAGAAGGCCCGCAGGTTCTTCCTGCGGGCCTTTCGCTTTCCGACTCGGCGGACCGAGTTAGAACGGGGACGCCGAAGCGCCGACCGGGGTGACGTTGGTGATCACGCCGCTCATGGTGATCGGCGTGGTGCTCGTCGGCTTGGACGGCATGGGCTGGCCGGTGGCCGGCTTCGGCTGGGCCGGAATCGGTTCGGCGGTGCCGCCGATGATGCCGCCGCCGTAGGTGCCGATGCCGCCGCAGCCGCTGTTGCAGCCGGTGTCGCAGCCGCAATCGTTGTGCCGCTTGAACTTGCCCTTCAGGCGGGCGCACAGGCCGGGCTTCTTGCAGGTGTCTTCGCACCCGCAGGACGCGGCGACGTGATGGACCGGGGCCGGGGCGCAAGTCGGGGCGGACTCGCAACCGCAGTTGTTGCCCCGCTTGAACATGCCCTTGAGCCGGTCGCACAGCCGCTGACGCTGGTGCTCGCAGCCGCAGTCGCCGGCGGTGCTGCCGCAGCCGTAGCCGCCGTACCCGCCATTACACGCACCCATCGACGTCGAGACCACAGGGGCCGCCGGGGCGGCCGGCGCGGCAGGAACGGGGTCGGCCCCGGCCATCCACGCGCTGGTCAGCATGACAAACGCAGCGTTCACGATCGATCCTCCTGAGGACGGCGTCGCTGGGCGGCTAACCGGTCGGCCGATCTCTCCATGGCCAGCCACCCGCCCTGGCCGTCCAGTGTGGGTGAGAAACCTCGTCGTCCCCGCGGGGTTCTTTCATCCTCGAAAGACTTGGGGGCGCGATCTGCCCTTGTGTTTCGGCCGGCCGCCCCGCCCCCCTGAAGCAGGTTCCACACTCGGGCCAACTTACCCCGTTTGCGGGGTTCCGCGCGCGCCGGTTGTGCCGACGCGGCCGCCGACCGTCAACGAAAAAAGCCCACCTGCCGGCACAGGTGGGCTTGGCGTCACGATCGGTACGTCACTGCCGCGGGCTGGCCGGCAGGATGTCGCGGACCGTGTACTTCGGGCTGACCTCGCGCGAGTTCTTCTCGACCATCGCGCCTTCGACCCGGACGTATTGCCCGGTCTTGAACTCACTCATCTCGCGGCCGACGTTGTGCAGCGTCACGCTGCCGCCGTAGCGGTCCTCCTCGTCGATGCCGGCGTATCGCAGCCGCCAGCTGTTCTGCCGCGGGTTGTAGTGGAGTTCGCCGACGAGCGTGGCATAGTCGGCGCTGTGGTAGTAGCCGGCGCCAGTATACGGGGCGGGCGCCCCGGTCGCGGACACCACCGTCTTCGGGGCCGTGACCGGCGACTTCGCCTGTTCGGGCGACCGAATCGCCATCTCGTGATTGACTTCCGGCGGCTTGGTGAAGGTCATGACGTCCGGCGTCTGCGGGTGGGTCACGACGTTGCGGGGCATGGCCGCGGCGACGGTGTACGCCGGCGGGGCTTGGACGTTTGCGGCGGCCGTGCAGTTCGCGCAGCCGCCGTCTTGGTGGTGTTTGCCGGTCGAGCTGCAACCGAGGGCCACGGCCGGGGCCACCAGGCCCGCGCCGAGCCAGTTTTTCCATGACAGGTTCATGCGATCCTCGCTTCCATAGCCCCCGCGGACATCCGGCGGTAACTTCGGCACGACCGACACCCGCGGAACCGGCGCTCTTCGGGGGATAGAACGTCCGTGCGGAGATTTCATCGGTATCTGGCAAATCCGGACTTGCAGGCGGTTCCGCCTCCGCGGATCGCGCCGGGCGTCGCGGGACCGGTGGTAACGATTGGTGGGGCGGTAGGGCGCCGGGCCAGCCTTGTTACACCCGCCGCCGACCACCATAATCGCCGGTAGTCCAATTGGGAGCGGATTCCTTTGCCCGTCGTCACGAAGACCTGGCGATTGCTGCCGCACGACCCGGACGCCATCGGGCGGCTGGCGGCGAGCATGAACGTCGCCCCAGTGGTCGCGCAACTCCTGCACAACAGGGGGCTTCGCGAGGCGGAGGCGGCTCGGTCGTTTCTCGACGCCCGGTTTGATAGTCTGCGAGACCCGTCCGAACTTCCCGGCGCGACCCGTGCGGCAGACTTACTCGGGCAGGCGATCCGGGACGGAGAAAAGATCACAATCTATGGCGACTATGATGCGGACGGGATCACCGGCACCGCCATCCTGCTGCGGTGTCTGCGTTTACTCGGCGCGAAAGTCGAATACTACCTCCCCAACCGGCTGGAGGAAGGGTACGGGCTGAACGCCCAGGCCCTTCACGCGATAGCCGAAAACGGCACGCGGTGGGTCGTCACGGTCGATTGCGGCGTCGCCAGCACGCGCGAGGCGGACGTCGCCCGCGAGCGGGGACTTAACCTGCTCGTGACGGACCATCACTGCGTTTCGCAATTGGCCCTGGAGTATTGGCTCGAAACGGGCAACCAGCCGGTCCATCCTTGCCTCCAAGCCGGCGACTATAAGCCATACCCCGTCGCCGCGTTCCCACATCTTTCCGGGGCGGGCGTCGCTCTAAAGTTAGCGTGGCTTCTCGGCCAGCGGGCGAGCGGCGGGACCAAAGTTGACACCCGATTCCGCACCCTGCTCCTCGACGCGGTCGGGCTCGCCGCGATCGGGCTGATCGCCGACGTGGTTCCGCTCCGCGACGAGAACCGGGTTATCGCAAAATTTGGCGCAAGGTATTTGCGGCAGTCCGAGTTGGCGGGCATCCGCGCGATGTTGGCGATTTGCGGGCTTGCGACGGGCGCCGACTTGCGCACGGAAGACATCGCCTTCAAGATCGCTCCGCGGCTCAACGCGGCCGGCCGCCTCGGCTGCGCCCGCCTTGTCGTCGAACTGTTAACCACGGACGACTCCGCCAAGGCCGAAAAGATCGCGGAATTCCTCGAACATCAAAACGCGGAGCGGAAGACGATCGAGAACCGGGTCGTCGCCGAAGCCCGTCGCGCTGCCGAACGCACGCCGCACTCGACCGCGGCGGCCCTCGTCCTTGCCGGCGACGACTGGCATCCGGGCGTCATCGGTATCGTCGCCGGCCGCCTGACGGACCTATTCGGACGGCCGGCGTTGGTCATCGCCCGCAACGGCGAAATGGCCGTCGGCAGCGGCCGGTCGATCCCCGGGTTTCCTCTGCACGAGGCGCTCTGTGCGTGCGCCGAGCACCTGCTCAGTCACGGCGGCCATGCCGCCGCGGCCGGGTTTCGACTCATGCCGGATCGCATCGACGCATTCCGCGAGCAATTTTGCGAATACGCGTCCGGCTGCTTTCCCCGCGGGCCGGCGCCGCCAGAATTGGTGCTCGACGCGGAGCTGCCACTCAGCGTCCTGACACACGGACTGCTCGCGGCCATCGACCGATTGGAACCGTACGGCGCACAGAATCCACGCCCCCGGTTCTTGGCCGCCGAGCTGCAAATCGTCGGCGAGCCGCGGCGGGTCGGCGGCGGCGAGCGGCATCTGAGCTTTTACGTCCGCCAGGGCCGTACCAGCCTGCGAACGATCGCCTTCGGCATGGCCGAACGCATCGAAGCGCTGATGGCAGACGGCGGCCAATGCTGCCTGGCCTTCACGCCGAAAATCAACGAATGGAACGGCTCCCGGAAGGTCGAACTCGAAGTGAGCGACTTCCAGGCCGGTCCCCGGCC
>DATJGQ010001055.1:0-5103 GCA_035494815.1 Gemmataceae bacterium | reverse complement strand
TGAAACGGCTCGGCAACTGGACGCTCGGGCAGGCGCTCGGCCACGTGGCGACCTGGGCCGAATACGCCTTCACGGGCGCGCCGATCAAGGCGCCGTTCTTTGTCAGGTGGATCGTGGGACTACGGAAGCGCAAGTACTTATACGAATCGATGCCGTCCGGCGTCAGGATCCCGCGTGTCGAAGGCGGCACGCTCGGGACCGATCCGCTCACCCTGGAGGAGGGGCGAGAACGGTTCCGCCGCGCGTTCGGGCGACTCAAAAACGAACCACCCACCGCCCCGAGCCCGGTTTTCGGGATGTTGACGCACGAAGAGGCGATCGCCTTGAACCTGCGACATACGGAGCTTCATCTGAGCTTCTTCGTTCCCGAATAGGCGTCGGGAATGATGAAATGACATCTAAGGCCGACCTGCCGAGCCGACCGCCCTTTGCTTCGCGTCGAGCAGGCGTACCTCGGCGTCCAAACGCGCGGCAATGCTCACCTCATAGTGAGATGAGGCCATCCGATTTTCACCGTCTGCGCTCGCCCGCGATTTGTTGACTAGCTCGATGACGCGCAGCAGTTCGAGCACGCGCTCCTCGACGAGGACATGGTCCGACGGCCGATCACTCAACGCGATAGCCGACGTCCGAAACCGCTCCACCACGCCGAGCGGAGGGCTCCCGGCCGTCGCGAGTAACAGGCCCTCCAGTGCCCCGGCAACCCACTGATGCCGCGACTTGAGGAGTTTGCGTCGCTCGTCATCGCCGGCAGCGGGCTTCACCGAAAGGAGTGGCCTCGCCAACCGCCGGAATTCATCCGGAATAACGCGACGTGTCTCGCCCGAAGCCGGGTCGGGCTCTGCCAGCAACTTCTTGATCTCGGCCTGTTCCTTGGCGTTCAGGACGGGGGCCGCGCGAGGTTGCGGGGCCGGCGCTGCCGCCCGTGGCGCCGCCGGCTTCACAACCGCCACGTCCGGAAACTGCGCCCGCAATTCGAGTAGGTTGATCTGAGCGGGGACGCGGTAATACCGCCAAGGATTTTCCCAATCGCTGATTGGTATGCGTCCGGAATTGAACCACGACGCCATGACAACCTCCAGCACCCGGGTGACCTGCAAAGCGCGCTCGGCCGCCGCCAGCCGAATGGCGGGTTGGTCATTGAGCGCCAGCTCGGACGCAGCCAACTTGCTCAGGCTCGACATGAGTGCGTCGACCGTCACTCCGCGAACCTCCGCAAGGAATCCATTGGTGAGTTCCCGAGTTGCACGGAGTCGCGCCAGGTGACGTGCCTTCAACAGCTTGCGACGCTCGTCGTCGCCCGCGGCCGGAGCGGCGAGGGTTTCATCGTCGAACATGCGCCGCAGCTGCGCTACCCCTTCATTCATCAACTTGTCGAACTCCTCATTCCGCTTCTTCCGCTCCGCATCCGACAGCGGCGGGCGCCTCAGGTAGTCCGGAGTTGGTGCGGGAGGGTAGTTCCGCTTCGGCCGGACGACTGCGGGGGCCTGTTTCGCGTCCAGGACCGCAAGCCGACTGGTGGCGTGCAACGCCCGCGATAAATCCAAATCCTGAATCGGAACCTGGCCTGCGTCGAAGCGCAATCCGTTGACGTCTTCAATGACAGCCGCGATCAACACGATCTGCTGCAAGGCGGCCACACGCTCGGCGGGCTTGTCGAGCAGCGCGAGTTGCGCGTCGGCGAGTCGCTGAACGGCGTCAACAAGGTCGAGGATGCTACCACGGGCCGAGCCTGCCTTGAACAGATTCAGCCGGCTCTCCGCATGCTTCGTCGCCAACGTAAGCCGTTGCCGAAGCAGCGCGCGGTGGGTGTCATCTCCGGCAGCCTGTACGCCGAGCTCCGATTTCCAGATTCCGCTGGTTGCGATGGGTTGGAACTTCTTCAAGATCTCCTGGTCGAGTTTTTCCTGCTGCTGCCCGGGGGGAGGTTCGCGAGCGGTTTGTGCCAACCCGACCGGGGGGACGCCGGTAAGAGACAAGACGGCCAGACCAACGATCCAACGAGAATGTGTATCGCGCCACATGACACACCCGGCGAGTTGAGATGCTGCAGCGGACCGGATTGCGCCCGCCCGCCATGAGTCTTCTTACCACGGCTGCTCGCCGGCCAGCCACATTTCGAGCCGCCCCGCCAAAGATGGCACCGGGGGCCACTCCTCCATGTCCGCGCCCAGGTCCAGCGGAACGACCGCTGCGTCGGGGTTGTAACAGTCGACGAATTCAAAGACGGAACAGCCGCAGTAGAAAGCCGGCACCATCCCGGGGCGCCATCCCGACCCGCCGGGGCCGTCGCGCCGCAGGGCGTCGTACTGACCGAGCAGGTCAAAGTCGGCCTCAGCGGGCGGATCGTCGCCGAGCGAGGCGCGCGACAGAGGCAGTAGGCCGAACACGGGGCCGAACCCGCCGTTTCCCACCTCTACATAGAGCGTTCGGAGCAACCCCGGCAGCCGGAACCCGAGCGCCGCCTCCGCATCGGCCAGCGCGGCCGGAGTGGCCGGCCGCTGCACCGGCAACCATTCGCCGGGGTGATCGCACGGCCGCCCCGCCGCGATCCGGGCCCGAATCCGCTCGATCAGCGCGTCCACGGATACCCCTTAGCCCGGACTAATGAAAACGTGCCCCTCATCCCCCCAATGAAACCAATCGCCACTTGAAACGAGTGAAACGAATGGCCCGACGGCTCTATCATCCGCCGCCGCCAGAAGAAAAGGATGTAGGATGAACGATGAAGGATGAATCCGACCAACCGAATTCATCCTTCATCGTTCATCCTTCATCCTTTTCTTCTCACGGCTTCACCCGCACCGGATACGGCGGTCGCTGCATCACCGGCGGCGGGTGTTTGTCCAACTCCGCCAGCACCAGTTCGATCGCCTTTTCCAGCTGCGGGTCCTTGCCGGCGATCACGTCGGCGGGCAGCTGCTCCACCTCCACGTCGGGCGGCACGCCGACGTTCTCGACGCCGAAGCCCTCCTCCGGCGTCCAGAAGGCCAGGTTCGGCGACGTGATCGAGCCGCCGTCCATCAGCACCGGGAAGCCGAGGATGCCGACCAGTCCGCCCCAGGTCCGCTTGCCGACCAGTGGGCCGAGCTTGTAGTGGCGGAACATCCAGGGCAACAGGTCGCCGCCGGAGCCAGCCGTCTCGTCGATCAGCATCACCTTCGGGCCGTGGATGGCGCCTTGCGGCGTCTTGATGTCCTGGCCGTAACGGGTCGCCCACATGGCGGTGAACGGCCGCCGCAAGTGGTCGATGTAATAGTCCGCGACCGACCCGCCGCCGTTGAACCGCTCGTCCACGATCACCGCCTGTTTGTCGGACTGTGGGAAGAAGTAGCGCTTGAAGTACTCGTGCCCGGCGCCGGCGGTGTTCGGCACGTAGACGTATGCCACACGGCCGTTCGTCGCTCTGTTCACCTTCTTGAGGTTGCCCTCAACCCAGTCGCGGTTGCGCAGGTTGTACTCGCTCTGGAGCGGCTCGACCGTGACCGTGCGGCTGCCGGTACCGTCGGCATTCGGGCCGACCGTGATCTCGATGCTCTTATCGGCGGTGTTCTCGAAGAGGGAGTAGACCTCCGTCGGCGGCCGCAAATCGACGCCGCGGACCGCGAGCAGGTATTCGCCGGCCTTCACGTCCACGCCGGGGGCGGTCAGCGGCGCCCGCAACTCCGGCGTCCAGTTCAGCCCGCCGTAGACCCTCTTGAAACGGTACCGCCCGTTGGCGGCTTCGTAGTCCGCCCCGAGCAGACCGCCGGGGACCGGCTTACGCTCCTGTGCCCGCTCGCCCGGGAAGGTGTAGCTGTGGCCGACGGCGAGTTCGGACATCATCCACCGCAGCACGCGGTAGAGGTCGGCCGAGCTGGTCAGGTGCGGCAGGAACGACTCGTACTTCCACTTGAGTTCCTTCCAGTTCGCGCCGTGCATGCCGGGGTCGTAGAAGTAGTCGCGGTTGACGCGCCAGACCTCGTCGAAAATCTGTCGCCACTCCGCCCGCGGGTCGACGCGGACTTCGATCGCGTCGACTTTCAGCTTGCCCTTGTCGGCGGGCGGCGGGCCGCCGGCGACTTCGACGATCGCCCAAGTTTCGGGCGCGTGGAATACGAGAGCCTTTTTTCCGTCGGCGGTGAGATCGAAGGCGCGGACGTTGGGCACGACCGTTTCGAGCTTGCGTTTGCCGAGGTCGAATCGCTTGAGCGTGCCGCCCGGCGGCGGGGCGCCAGGCGCCGGCGGCTGTGGGTCGCTCGGGTTTTCGATGAAAAAGATCTGCCCGGCCGAACCGGCCTGCAAGTTCTGGTAATCCTCGGCCGGGATCGGCAGCGCGAGTACGCGCTGGTCGATGCCCTCGAAGTCGATCCCGACCGGCTCGACTTTCTTCTCCTCCTTCTTGTCGGCGTCTTTCTTGTCCTTCTTCTCTTCTTTCGCGTCGGGGCCTTTCTCCTCGTCACTCTCGCGCGCGAGCGGCGACTTCTCGCCCTTCTTGAGAACGACAAGATAGACCGACCGCTTGATCCGCATGTCGGCGCTCGATTGTGCGAACCAGTGGTTGACCGGCCCGGCGTCGGTCGAGGCGAAGAAGTAGAGGTACTTGCCGCCCTGGTCGAAGACCGGGTCGATCGCGTCGCTGAGGCCGTCGGTGATCGGCTTGGTCTGTTTGGTCTCGACGTTATGGGCATAGACGGTGTGATACGCGGCCTTGTTGCCGAGCGTGTACACGAGCCATTTCGAGTCCGGCGACCAGGCTGGCCGCAACGTTCGCAGACCCTCCGGACCATAGAGCGGCTCCGAGCCGACCTTCGTCACGTTGCCACTGTCCAAATCGATCCAGAGCACTGACTGCGAGTTGTCGACGTACGCCACCTTCTTTGAGTCCGGCGACCAGACGGGATGGTCGTAGAAGCCGGCACCCTTCGGGTCATATGACTTCGGCTCGCCGTGGCCGTCGGCGTGGCGGACGTGCAGCCGATATTCGCCTCCCGCGTCGGAGAAATAGGCGATCGACTTGCCGTCCGGTGACCATGCCGGATCGCGTTCGGCGACGCCGGCCGTACGCGTCAGGTTGCGCACGTCGCCTTTCTCCGCCGGCACGCTGAGGATCTCGCCGTGCGC
>DATJGQ010001054.1:0-3519 GCA_035494815.1 Gemmataceae bacterium | reverse complement strand
TGCAAACTGAGTCCGGCGCACAGAACACCGAGCCGCGGTAACGGGGGAGTTCCGCCGGGGCGTCACCGGCAGGGCCGGGCGCCCGGCCGCTGGCGCGCATGCCGATAGAAGCGTAGGGTTAACTCGCGGGGTCGGCAAATTAATCCGCCAGCGATTCGAACAGCGTCCGCTTTGCGTGTGCCCTTTGCGTTTCGGGCGGCTGATGAGAAGTCGCCACCAGATTTTCTTCTTCATCTTCCGGTGTCTGATTCGCCCGATCGACCGCCGATTCCGCCGCGTCCGATTCGTTCCATCGTCCGCCGAAGTCGCCGCGTCCGCCGAAGTCGCATCGTCTGCTGAAGTCGGGTTCTCGACCAGACGGCCGGCCAGTGAGATCGAGTTGCGCCCCCCCTTGGAGGTGCCGAATCGGCAGATGTCCCCTTTCTTTGGCCTCCCCTTTCTTTGGCCTCCCTTTCTTTGGCCTCAACAGGCGGTGGATCAGCGGTTCGGGGACGAAGCGGGACAAATCGCCCTTGATCCGCCCCAGCGCGTTTGCGAGAGTGGCCAGCGAAGACCTCCTGTCGTGCGGTTGTCCTTAGCACCACCCAGCTTGACCGGAGGTCTTCAACTTCGCCAGACCGATCCGCGGCACCGACGCGTCCGCGGCCGCCCGGGCTCGGCCATATGCTATGCTCCGTCACTTCTTTCCCTCCAGGCCATTCCGCAATTCCGCGACTTGAGCCGCCGTCAGCCGCGGCGCGGTCCGTGTCAGGACTTGCAGGAAGAAGTCGATCCCCTTGGCGCCGCTAGGAAAGCCGATGTTGCCGTCGGGGCCGTCCCAATTCGCCAACAACCTGCCGTCGGCGTCGAAAATCGCGCACCACGGAATGCCGCCGTCTTTGCCCGGCCGGTAGCGCTTCATCACCGCCTCGCCGTGGTCGCAACGGCTGCGGTCGATTTCCACGACCACATAATTCGCGTCGAAGATCGGTCGGTGCTCGTCCAGGAATCGGGTCAGCACGCGACACCACCCGCACCAGGTCGCCGACTCCTGGAGCCAGACGCGCTTGTTCTCCGCTTGCGCGCGGGCCAGCGCGTCCGCCACGAGGCGCTCGGCATCCCGGCGCGGCAGGGCGTGGGCGGCGAGAAACGCCTTGACGTCCTTCGCTGCCGTCGCCCGTTCCAGCTCAAGACTCGTTTGGGCCATGACCTTGCTGTCTTCGCCCAGGACCACAAGCGCGGGAAGTTTGGCCTTGGCAACGTCCAGGCCGTACTCCTCGCGGAGGACGGTCTTTGCCGCAGCGTCATCGGCCGCGACCGCCACCTGCTCGTGTTCCCATAGAGCCGGCGCGATCGTTTCGTCTTCACGCAGCGCAGTCAATTTCGCGGCCGTCGGCGCTTTGGGATCGGCGACGATCAGCAGCACGCGCAGGTAATGGCTCTTCGACTCGGCCCGGGCGCGGGCGACGCGCTGCCGCAGGTCGCCGCGGTTGCGGAAGAACTGCTCAGTCTTTTCTTCCAATGTCGGCGGGCGGTACAGTCTGGGAACTCGCATGTCCGCGAGCGCGACTCTTTCGGCCTTCGAGGGCTTGACCGTCGTTAGCGGCGACCACGGCCCGTGTTCCGGGTCGTGCTCGAAGCTAACGTGGAATTCCTCGCCGACCACCAATCCCCGCAAGGTGTACCGGCCATCGGGCCCGGACACGGCCGTGCCGCCGAACCAAGTCTCGAAGGGGCCATGGTCCGCATCGCCCAGGTTGATCTGAATGCCATATTTCACGCGGCCTCCGGCGGCGGGCTGCCCCGCGTCGTCGAGTAGCCGCCCCTGCGCGTCGGCCGTGGGGACCATGCGGATCGTCACCGCGCGGTCGTCGGGGCCGATGCGAGCGATTCCGGCGCGCGAGCGATCCGCCGTGCCGGCATACATAACGGCGGGAACCGTGACGCGGTCCACGGAAAACGTGCCGTCGTCCGCCGTTGCCACCTGCATCGGGACGCGGCTGACCTGTCGCGTATAGACGCCCCACACCGCGGCGCCGGCCACGGGGCGACCGCCGGCGTCTACGACTGTGCCATTCAGCCGGGCCATCTCCGGGCGGGGAATGTGAAAGTCGTGCTTGACTTCGCGCTGGTTCACGACGGTCACCGCCAATGGCTTGGTCACGACGTTGGTCGACGGGCGGAGGTCGTAGACGCCCGGCCCAACGCGGAATTGGAATCGCCCGTTCCCGTCCGTGTCGGCGTGACGGAGGTGGTGGACTTCGTGGTAAATGTTGTCGCCGGCCTTCTTGAGTTCGGCGGGAATCTCGCCGGCTCGCTCGGCAAGCGTGACGTGCTGATCGGGCACAGGCCGCCTGTCCGGCCCGACGGTCACTGTGCCGCGCACGACCGTCCCTTCCGCGAGGTGGAAGTCGAGCCCGCCGACCGGCTTGTCCTCGCGGACGACGACGCCCAACTTGCTCGCCGCCGCCCAGCGGTCATCCACGACGGTGACGATGTAGGCCTCTTCGCTGTTGACCATCATCTCGTACGACCCGTCCGCCTTTGTGACGGTCCGGCCGTGCCCGTTGTGAAACGCGACGCCGGCCCCCATCGCCTCCACGGCAATGCCAGACGCGGGCCGGCCGTCCGCCGCCAGGACGCGGCCGGCGATGCGCGCCTTGCGCAACAGGCGCATGGTTAGTTCCGCGGCCGGAGCTTCACGCTTAATCCAGACCGGCTCGACGTAGCTGTACTCCTGCGAATGGGACAGGAACGAGATGGATTGCTCGAAATCCTCCGGGAGCCAATCGAACACCGCGACCCCGGACGCGTCCGTTTTCGTGACAACATCCTCACTGCCCGACAGGTTCACGTCCTCAGGCTTGTTGTGCTGTTTGACATACCAGGGATTGATCGAAACTCCGGCCACCGGCCGGTTGGCGCTGTCCACGGCTTTAACGCGCACCGTGCGCGCACCGGCTAACTTCAGCGCGACCGCCTCGGGTAGTGGCGTGCGCCGCGGCGTGCGCTCCTGGCCCCTTTTGGCGGCAAGGGTGGAGACGTAATCGAATCCGGCACCTGATTTCGTCGCGAAGATCTGGCCGACCACGGCGTCGGCGGGAAAGCGGAGAGTTGCCGAGCCGTCGGCGCCGGTCGTGGTCGTCAGCAGCGGAAAGAGCATCTGTCCGTCCAACAGTGTGACGCGCGCGCCGTCAATCGGGCGGTCCTGCGCGTCCACGACTTTGACCGACGATTCACGACACGGCTTCAGGACTACTCGGACCGCCGTGCCCGGCTCCGCCTTGTCCAGGTAGAGGAGTCCGAGCCGGCCGCCGTCGCCTTCGGCCCACAGGTGTGTCGAGAATCGAAGTCGCCCATCGGGCATCGGGAGCCGGAACGTGCCGTCCGCGGCGGTGGTCGCTCGGCTGCGATGCTGCGGCGGGCCCATCATGCGAATCTGCGCTCCTGCGACCGGGAGGCCCTGGTCATCGACGACCATGCCCGTCAGCATGGACTCGTCCGCCGATTTCTTGGGCGGCGCATCCCGCGCAGCCGGCT
>DATJGQ010001053.1:0-11264 GCA_035494815.1 Gemmataceae bacterium | reverse complement strand
CAGTCGTATGACCAGAGTTGCACCCTCGACGGCCGGCCGTCGGTGGCGCTGTCGGTGTACCAGCTGCCCGGGTCGAACGCCCTCGAGGTGGCCCGGGAGATCAAGGAGCGGATGGCCCAGCTCCGCAAGAGCTTCCCGCCCGGCATCGATTACGACATCGTCTACGACACGACGCCGTTCATCAAGGAATCGATCAGCGAAGTCTTCGAGACACTCTTCGACGCCATCGTGCTGGTCGCGGTCGTGGTGCTGGTGTTCCTGCAGAACTGGCGGTCGAGTTTGATCCCGCTCGTCGCCGTGCCGGTCGCCGTCGTCGGCACGTTCGCCGTCATGGCGGCGATGGGGTTCTCGCTGAACAACCTGACGCTGTTCGGCCTCGTGCTGGCGATCGGCATCGTCGTGGACGACGCGATCGTCGTCGTCGAGGCGGTCGAACATCACATCGAGGACGGAATGAGCCCCCGGGACGCGACCGTGCGGGCGATGCAACAGGTGTCCGGCCCGGTAGTCGCGATCGGCCTGGTGCTGTCGGCGGTGTTCATCCCGTGCGCGTTTATTACCGGCATCACGGGCCAGTTCTTTCGCCAGTTCGCACTGACGATCGCCGTCTCGACGGTCATCAGCGCGTTCAACTCGCTGACCCTGTCGCCGGCGCTATCGGCCCTGTTGCTCCGGCCGCGGGTGAAGGGGAAGTTCGAGGTGCTGCCGTGGTTCGCGTTCGTGCTGATCGGCATGTGGGTCGGGCATAAGTTCGGCATTCACTACGGCGGCTGGCTGATGGAGCGGTTGCAGTTGGACGCCACCCCCGCGACGCAGGATCTGTTCCGGCTCTGGCTGCCGGTCGCGGTCGGGGCGGCCGTCGGCATGGTCGTCGGCCTGTTCCTCGGCCGCTTGCTGAACGCGATCCTGGGCTGGGCCTTTCACGCCTTCAACGTCGGTTTTGACGCGGCGACCAACGGGTACACGCGCGCGGTGGCGCGCACGGTACGGGTGTCGGCGGCCGTCCTGGTCCTCTACGGCGGGCTCCTCGCACTGACCTGGTGGGGCTTCACGCACACGCCGACGGGGTTCATCCCGCAGCAGGACAAGGGATACCTGCTCGTCAACGTGCAACTGCCCGACGCGGCGTCCGTCACCCGCACCCGGGACGTGGTCGAGCGGATCGAGCGGATCGCCCTGGACACGCCGGGCGTCAAGCACACGGTCGCCATCGCCGGGCAGTCGATCCTGCTCAACGTCAACGCCTCCAACTTCGGCGCCCTTTACCTGATGCTCGACCCGTTCGAGAACCGCAGGGCGCCGGCGCTCTCCGGCGACGAGATCGCCAAGTCGCTTCAGGAGCGGTTGCAGCGGGAAGTGCCGCAGGCGGTCGTCAACATCTTCGGCGCGCCGCCCGTGGAAGGGCTCGGGACCGCCGGCGGGTTCAAGATCGTCATCCAGGACACCGGTGACAACGGTCTGCCGGCCCTGCAACAGGCGGCCGACAAGGTGGTCGCCGCCGGCGAGGCACGCCACGATCTGCAAGGCCTGTTCAGCAGCTTTCGGGCGGACACCCCCTGGCTGGAGCTGGTCATCGACCGGGCCCAGGCGAAGGACCGCGGCGTCAACATCGACGACGTCCGCACCACGCTCGAATCGACGATCGGCCCTTATTACATCAACGACTTCAACCGCTTCGGCCGCACCTGGCAGGTCAACGTGCAGGCGCGCGACGTCTATCGGCAGACGGCCGAGGACATCCGGCACCTCAAGGTGCGGAATAACCAAAGTGAGATGGTCACCTTCGCCGACTTCGCGACCGCCCGGTACGTGAGCGGGCCGGTCATGATCACGCGGTACGACATGTACCCGTCGGCCGCCGTCCACGCCGACGCCGGCCCGGGTACGAGTTCCGGCCAGGCGATCGCGGCCCTGGAGCAGGTGGCCAACGACCCGGCCTCGTTGCCGCAGACCATGCGGACCGAGTGGACCGAACTCGCCTTCCTGCAGCTGCAGACCGGCAATACCGCCATGTGGGTGTTCCTGCTCGCGGTCGTGCTGGTCTTCCTCGTGCTGGCGGCGCAGTACGAGAGTTGGGCGCTGCCCCTGGCCGTCATCCTCGTCGTGCCCATGTGCCTCTTGTGCGCCATCGTCGGCGTCGTCATCGCCCGGATGGACGTCAACATCTTCACGCAGATCGGCTTCCTGGTGCTGGTGGGACTGGCGTGCAAGAACGCGATCCTGATCGTCGAGTACGCCAAGGCGCAGCGCGAGGCGGGCCACTCGCGGCTGGATGCGACGCTCGAGGCGGTGAAGCTGCGGCTGCGGCCGATCATCATGACCAGCTTTGCCTTCATCCTCGGCGTGGTACCGTTGATGGTGTCGGAGGGGGCCGGCGCGGAGATGCGGCGGACGCTCGGCACGGCCGTCTTCAGCGGCATGTTGGGCGTGACGCTGTTCGGCATCTTCCTGACGCCGGTCTTCTTCTACGTGATCCAGGGGTTCAAGGACCGCCGCCCGCAGGCCCCGCCGGACGCGGACGACGTCGAATTCACGAACGACGGCCGGTTAGCCGTGCTGATTCGCGGCGTGGACCAGAACCTGGCCGAGATCGTCGATCGCGCAAACGGACACGTCCCGCTCGGCCCGGACGACCGGGCAGCGCTGGAGCGCGGCATAGACCGGATCCGCGAACTGCTCGACGACGGGCGGAACGGCCGCGCGAGAATTTGACGCTCGCACTTCTCGATCGCGACGTGACGGAGCGATGTCGGCATGGCGCAGTGATCCTGAGCGATCTACGGACCGTCCGAGACGTCGACGGACTGGTGGACGCGGCCGTGCCCGGCGACGAAAACGCTCGCCGCACGGGACCCGTCGGCCACGTTGCTGGGGTACAAGGTACTCGTCTCGCCGATGTGTTGCACCAGGCTGGGGGTGGGGAACCACACGGGGATCCGCCGCCGCCGGGCCCACAAGCCGATGACCACGTCAATCAGCGTGAGGCCGCCGCGCGCCCAACTGCCCCGCGGCCCCCATCGGTGTTGGCAAACGCGCCAGTCGCGCAAGTACTTTTGGGCCGCCGCGCGGGAAAAGACGAAGGCGAGCGCGCCCCACACCCACGCCTTCCTCTGACGGTGCCAGCCGAAGCGGCTCGCCGTGTCCGGTTCCGCGCAGTACAGCGACGCGACTCCGGCGGCGTCGCGCGGCCAGAGCGCCTGCTCCAGGTATTCCCGCACGTTTTCCCCGTCGTAAATGACGGCGTCGTCCTGCAGGATCATGTACGCGTCCGCGTCGGGCTGGCGGAGGGTCAACTCGAACAGCGCGAGGTAGTGGTTGGGCCACGCGCCGACCGCGGGATTCCTTAACGTCCCGGGCAGGTGGCCGAACCGCTCCGGCACCCGCACCGCGCCGTCCATAAACAGGTGCGGCGCCTCCCAGCCGGCGCGGGTCAGGTGGTCGAGGCATTGGTGAAGGGTCGGCTGTCGGCGGGGCGCGGTGGTGACTCCGACGGCCCATTCCGCGATGCGGGTCCGGCGAGCGTTGCCCGCGGCCGGGATCAGGTCGCGGAGCCGGTCGAATTTGCTGACCTCCCGGCGTTCGTAGCTGCCGGCCACAACATCCATGTGGTTGACCGCGCGGCGGCGGGCGGCGGCAGCCTGGCTCAGTGCTTCCTCACCCCGATCCGGATTCGCCGCCAGGTCCGCCGCCGCCTGATACGCCAGCGAAGCGACCACCGGGTTCCAGTTCTCTGGCGTGGCCGGGTCCGCGGTGCAGCAGGCGACGCACGCGTCCCGGCCGGCGAGGCAGGACCGCTCGTCGACCAACGGCAACTCCGCACGGACCAGGCCGCAGACCGCGACCTCGCCGGCCGGGTCGACCTCCACCACGGTTCTGAACCGGCACTCTTCCGGAGCCCGGGGCGGGAGTCGGTCCCAGTGCACGATCGCGTCTCCTCAGGCGGGCAGTCGCGCCGCGAGCGGCGCGCGCATCCGATCCCATGACCGCTCCCGCACTACGTAAGCGCGGGCCTGTTCGCTGGCGTCACGAATGTCCGAGTCGTAAATCTCGTCCAGCACGGCCGCCAGGTCTTCGGGGCGGATCAGGTGCGACGGGACCGGCTGGTCGCCGTTGATGAACACCGGCTCGATCGCGGCGGCGCGCACGGTGCGAAACGGACGGCACTCGTTCATCGGCGGCGCGTCGGTGGTCACGAGCGGCAGCCCGGCCGCTTGACACTCCAGCAGCTGCAGCCCGAGTCCTTCCCAATGGCTGGGCAGCACGCAAACATCGCCGTCGTGGTAAAGGTCGGAGTTGCTTTTCGGCGCCGGCCGGACCTCCACGTTGTCCGACATCGGCGGCAAGTCACCGATTTGGGAGTAGACGAGGAACGGCACTCGCGGGAGAAGTCGGGCCGTCGCCGCGATCAGGTGCATGCCCTTACGCCGATACGGCGTCCGGGACCCGTCCAACCGCCAGGGCTTCGCGCCGCCGGTACCGTTGACGAACAGGAAGCGGCGACAACGCTCGCGGCGGCGGAATGGGAAGCGGCGGTGGTCGATCGGCCACGGCACGTGAACGACGTCCCAGGCGAACCCGAGTTCGCGCCGCCAGCGACTTAGCATGTGGTAGGCCGTTTCCGTCGGGCAGATCATCTGATCGACATAAGGCAGCCAGTGAGTGCCGGGCGTTAAGAACTCCCAGTTCGGGACGCACGCGACAGTGACACCCATATCGTGCGCCCGCTGGAGGATTCCCGGCACGCAGGGCTGCTCGACGAAGAGGAGCCAGTCCAGCTTGGCGAGCCAGGCACGTTGCGCGCGCGGCGACACGGTGCGGAGCCAGGGCGCCAAATACTCGCCGCGAAAGCTTGGCCGCGAGAGTCGGCCGATGCACGGATGCCGCACCGCCAGCCATCGGGATACCGGCAGGTGTTCCGCGATGTCCCGATTCTGATAGCCCAAGCCGGTGGGCGTGTTCCAGCCGACTAGACCGACGCGGCCAATCCGGAACGGCGGGGGCCGCCACGTCGCTGCGTGCGTGACCGACTCGACGGCCACCGCGCGGTCCGCGCGGCCGGACATGTGATTCCCGTTCCCGTACTGAACTAACGACGGCGAGTGATAGGCGATACCGATCCCCCGCCGCAGCGCCCATTCGCCGACGACGGCGTTAACCGCGATCTGCTCCCCCTCAACGTGCCGCGACACCTTGCCGTCGGCAACCAACTCGCGCAATTCGTCGCCGCGGACGACGAAGGCCGTGGCCCCGAACGTGCGATATCGGCCGAGGTTGAGCGTCTGCCAGCCCGGCCGGTCGTCGGAAACCGCGCAACTGGTGAACAACGAGACGACGCCTTGGCCGCCGGGCCAGAACCGTTCGTCGCACCACCGGCGGAGTCCGCGCGCCACGGAAATGTTGCCGTCGAATAGCGCGTAGCAGTCCGCGGCGGGATGTTCCTCGAGCAGCGTCCGCGCGGCGAAGACGAAGCTATGTACTTGGCCCTGGTGGGGCACGTGCCGCGTCACCGTCACGAGCGGCGACGGCGGCGGTGCCGCGGCTTCCGGCTCCGCGAAAATGTGCACTCGGTCGAACCCGGCTTCCCGCAGACTGGCGAGCGTCCCCGACAATGGCGGCAGTCGTCGGCCGGATGCCAACACGGCGATCGCCCATGTCAATGATCGGCCGGCGGCCGCGGTTGCCGCCACGCGCCGCTCGCCGGGGCCGATGACGCCCAGCGCGCCGGGGCCGTGTGCGAGAAGACCCAGGTCGTGCGGCAAGCCGCAGCGGGCCTCTCGCTTCATTCGGACGAACCGTTCCGCGTCCGCGGGCGGCGGCCGCTCCGCCAGGCGCCGGTCGGCCCGGTCGTATACCACCGACGAGAGCACCGGATTGAAGATGACCTGCGCCGATCCGCCCGATTCGCAGCACGCGTCGCAGACGTCACGGCCGACGCGCGAATCGTGGGATCCCACGGCCGCCGCCAGCAGGTCGCACGACGCGGATTCGTCGCCGCCCGCCTGACGGACGTCCTTGCGGAACGGACACAGTGCGACCGCGTTCACGTTACGAACCCGCAGGACGTTTGACGCTGATCACCCGCGTGCATTGCCCCTCGAACCGGGCCTTCCCGGTCGGCGCCGGACCGGGCATGTACCCGGGGGCGGAAAAGTCCTCGGTCATTTTCCAGGCACCTTTGAAGTACCGCCAGATGCTGTAACCGTATTTTCCCGCCTCCTTGGAGGTCAGCCGATAAGGCGCTCCGCTCTGTGGCCGAATGAAAGACCACACCGCGATCACGATCAGGATGGTCGCGACCACACCGAGGCCGATCTGCCAGTTCATTGGGTTCTTGCCCTGCGAGTGACTAGGGGAGTTCGGAGATCGTTCGGGCGATGCGGAAGCCGTTGTAACTGAATCCGCGCTCCGGTTCGCCGGGGTAGCGCTTGGCCGAGCGCATGTCCTTGGCCATTGCTCGGTAGTTGCCCCCGCGGAAGGCGCGTTTGCCGAATACGTTCGTAAGGAGGGCGTCCACGTCCGCCAGCGGCACGTGGTGGCCGTACGGCTCGAAGCACCACTCCCCGACGTTGCCCAACACGTCGAACAGGCCGAACGGGTTCGGCCGCAGCGTACCCACCGGCATGCACCGCTCGTCCGTGTTCTTCATGTACCAGCCGTATTTGGCGAGTGCGTCCTCGGTCGTGCCGAAGAATCGGCTGGTCGTGGTGTGAGCGCGGCAGGCGAATTCCCATTCGGCTTCGGTCGGCCAGCGGTAGCCCGTCCGACGGAGCCAGTTCGCCGGCAGTGCGAGCGGTCGGTCATCTCGAATCTCTTCGACGCGCGGAAAGACCATCTGATCTTCGGGAATGCCTTCCGCTTCGCTCAGTCTTCGGCAGAACCGCGCGACATCGTACCACGAGGCGCAATTGATCGGGCATTCCGGCGTGGGCGACACGTCTTTCGCGTAGCGGTGCTCCGGGAAGAACTTCTGATACTGCGCGAGGGTCACCTCGTGCGTGCCGATCGCGTAGGTGTAGTTGATCCGCCGCTGCGTAAGGTCTTCTTCCTCATCGCGGCGGTGCTCTTCCGGCGGGGAGCCGATCTGGAACTCGACCGGGCCGCGGACAATGGCCAACGTGTGCCCCGTCGGGGAAACCATCCACCCCGGCCGCGACGCGCCGGCGGCCTGACTCGTCAGGGAGTCGATCTCAGCCGACTTGCCGAGGCGGCGCAGCAACAATTCGGCGGCCGAGTGGACGCCCGCCGACTCGTCCCGAACGAAAAGCTCCGTCAGGTCGGTTTCCAGGCGGCGCTGTTGTTCGGGAGTGAGCGTCCCGATTTCCCGATACCCGTCCGCGGCGATGACGATGGCCTGGCGCGTGAGTTCACCGGACGGCGGCAGGCGCAACTGCCACAGCGCCTCAAAATCAACCAGCGCCGGGAGGAGGTCAATGAGGGCGGTACGCAGGTCGGGGTCGTCGCTCGAACCGAGCCAGGTCCGGACCGCATCCGGCTGGTTGAGCAAGAACAGGGCCACGGCAGCGTTGGCGCGGCGGCGGGTCCGCGTCCGCACGTCCTCGTCCGCAGCCGGGGCCGCAAGGACGATCTTGAACACCGCCGCGCACAGGTCGGCATGCGGCTTCACAGCGGCGAAAAGGATCGCGAACTGGCTGTCGCCGGCGTCCATCAACAACCGCGCCAACCGGTCCGGTTCGTCGGCGGCATATTCCGCCAGCAGCCCGGCGGCCAGCGTGCGCTGCGTCTCGCGGGTGTTTTCGGCGGTGAACTCGGCGGCCAAGGCCGGCAGCAACCGCTTCCGGGCCGGCCGGAGCAGGCGGGTCCATTCGGGCACGTCCAGCGGGTTGGCTCGGATCAGTTCGACGGCGGCCGGACCGGCGATGTCGGCCCATCGCTCGTGGTTGGCATCCAGTTGGGCCAGCGCGACCGCCGCGCGAAACCGCCGGTCCGACGGGCTTGCGGCGTCGGTCGCCTCGGACCAGAGACGCTCCCGGCTGAGCGCTGGTTGCGTGGCGACGGCTTGCAAGATCGCCCCAAATTCAGCGGGCCGCGCCTGAACGAGTTGTCGGATCAGGAACGGGACGCTCTCCGGCCTCGTGCGGACGAGTGCGAGGTGTGCGCGCAGCCGCTCGGCATCGTCGTGCGGGCCGTCGGAGGTCACCGCTTCGAGTCGCGCGCGCCAGTCGCCGGGCAAGTCCTCCAGCTGGGCCGCCAGATCGCCCACCCGCGATACGTCGGCAACGAGCAGCTGATCGACGACGCGGTCGGCCTGTTCCCGCTGGCGGTGCGACCGCCACTGTCCGTGTAGCGCGAACGCCAACAGCACGACGGCGGCCCCGGCCGCCACAACTCCCGCCATCCGCCGAAGGTAGCGACCGGACGCGATCCGCATCATTCGCCGCTGCGGGTCCGACCAGCGGGCGCGGTCCGTCCGCCCGAGGATCGACAGCCATTCCAGTGCCGAGGGGAGCTGTTTCGCTTCCGGTTTCGCGGACCAGAGGGAGGCGCGCTCGGCCAAGAGGAGTTGCGCGCGGCCGCCGGGCGTTTCCCGCTGTTTTCGCGTCAGCCACTCGCGCACGGCCGGGACGAGGAAATCATGGGTCAGCTGGTAACACTTTTCTTGTGCCGCGACCGTCGGGCGGCCGGACTCCGAGTCGATGCCTGCCGGGTCGGACGGCGAAATGACGCGCAATTCCCGGTCAAGGATCTGCAGTAGTTCGTCGAACTCGGGTGGGCGGTCGGCATAACCTGACGCCGCGAGCAGTTCACTCCGGGTGTGGACGGCTCCGCGGATGTCGGTGCCGTGCTCCGGCAGGAGTGCCTTCAAGACGGCGGCTGCCGCCCGCTGGTGCGCCCGCCGTGCCGGAGGGATCGACGGGCCGCTCAGCGCTACCTCGAGGAAGGTGACGCCCACTCCTTCCATCCCGCCGACCGCCTTGAGCGTGGCGGGCTCCCACGCCCGGTCTTTGACCATCTCCGCGAAGATGGCGAGCCGGACGGGCACCACCCGCCCATCCTGCGCCAGTCCGGCGACGGCTTGGCTCAAAAACCGCGCGTGCGATTCGCCGGGTTCGGGGTCGCCATCGGGCAACGTGCCATACGCCCGGCCGAACATGGCCAGTACTTTGGTCGCGTGTCTGGTGTCGAACAGATCAACGGCGGCCGAATTCTCCCCCTCCACGAGGCGGACGTCCAACTGCCGCATGAACCGAGTCGCCCCCATCCAGAAGTCGTCCCGCACCAGGAGTAGCGCTTGCACCCGGCCGCCGTCGCACTGGCGGAGCGCCCGGACAAGTTCCCCGCTCTCGCCCTCCCGGGAGGCGTGAAGCCACTGCTCGAATTGGTCCAGGACGATCAAGACCTTTCGGCCCGCGTCGTCGCCGTAACCCCGACGGAGGGCTGTCACGGTTTCGACTAGCCCGAGGTCGGTCGGCAACATCGGGCAGTGCTTCCGCAACCCTTTAAGCAGCCTGGCTTCGGTATCGTCGCCGGCCGACTCGACGTAGACGGCCGTCACGTGCTCGGACAACCGCGGCAGCAGGCCGGCCTTCACCAGGGAGGACTTGCCGCAGCCCGATGGTCCGTAGATGAGGCCGACGGTAAAGGTCCGATCGGCGTCGGTTTCCTCCACGCGGTCTTTCCACGACCGCACGCTCTCGGGAATTCCCGTGCGATCGCGGGGGCCCGGTAGCAGTTCGAGGAAGTAGTCCGCATCGCCGGCACCGAATGACCTCAACCCTTTCGGCACCGCTTTGATCGACGCTGGTCCTCCCGTGGAAGCGGCCCGATTGGCCGCGACGTGCGACGGCCCGCTGATCGGCGGCTGGCCGGCCGCCTGCAGGAAGGCTCGCAGGTCCTCGGCCATGTCCTTGGCCGTCGTATACCGCTCCGAGGCCGACTTGGACAGCGCTTTGAGACAGCAGCGCTCCAGCTCCAGGGGGACGGAGTCATCGATCTGCCGGGGCGGGCGGACCTCGGCCGTCACGATCTGCCCCATGATTTCTTGCGGCGAGTCGCCGCGGAACGGCCGTCGCCCCGCGAGCAGCTCGTAGAAGACCACGCCGAGGCTAAAGACGTCCGACCGTCCGTCCACACGGTGGCCCTCGCCGGACGCCTGTTCGGGGCTCATGTAGGACGGCGTCCCGACGTACGCGCCGCTCTGACCGCCCGTCCCTTCCTGGAGGGCGAGGCCGAAGTCGGCGAGGTACGGCTTGCCGGTCCGGTCGATCAGGATGTTCGACGGCTTCACATCGCGGTGGACGAGCCCCCTGAGGTGGGCGTAGTGAAGGGCGTCGGCAACGGCGGCGATCAGGCCGGCCGCATCGGTCGCCGACGGGCGGCCGCGGTGCAACATGGCCGACAGGTTCGTCCCCTCGACGAGCTTGGAGACCAGGATGGGGATCCCGTCGGAAGTACGGCCGACGTCGTAGACGGGAACGATGTTGGGATGATCCAGGCTGCCGAGGGCGCGGGCCTCGGCCAGGTACCAGTCGGTCGCGCCCGGCCGCGCGACGCGGTCACGGTGCGGGACTTTGAGGGCCACGGGCCGATTGAGTTCGTCGTCGTGGGCGTGGTAGACGACGCCGAAGCCGCCGGCACCGAGGCACCCCAGGATGCGATAACGACCGAGCGTTTCCGGGGAGTCGGCCACAGCGCCGGCGGCGGCCACGAAATCGACGGTCACATCGAACGGGGCGGCATCGTTCCGCCGGCCGTCGGTCGTCGGTGTCGCAAAGGCGTCGCGGACCACGCCGCCGTAGTCCGGCAGCCTTTGAATGAACTCGGCGAGCCCGGGGTTCTCCCCTTGTCGCCGCCGCTCGTCAACTTCAACCGTCAGTAGCCGAGCGAGCAGGAGTCTGCGGTCCGGCTCGGGTTCCTCGAGGACGAAGTCTTCGGCCTTCGGCCGGCGGCCCGCACGCCACTCCGCCTCGAATCGGTCGCACACCGCGACCAGCCGCTGGAGTTGTCGGAGCGAAACGGACTCCGACCGGACACTCACGGTGGTGGCGCTCACGTTTCACCGTCCTTGCGGAGCAGTTTGCGGACCATCGGTGCTCCGCCCGGCCTGCCCCGGGCGCTCGGCAATCTTATGGAGCGCGGTCATCCGACTTGCCGTCGGCAATCGTTCGAAGTGTATCGCATTCGGGTCGGTCCCCGTGCGGCGCCGTGCTCGGCAGCGTCCGAGATAAGCCGAAGCACGACACCACAGGCAAAGCAGCGGCCGGCATGCTCTGCTCCCACTCGGGCCCGTGACGGGGAGAGGATCA
>DATJGQ010001052.1:0-2157 GCA_035494815.1 Gemmataceae bacterium | reverse complement strand
ATGGAAGGCCGGGTGCCGGGCCTCGTCGGCCACTTCTCCCCCGACTATGGACTACCGAAGAAGAAGGGGGAAAAGGTCCGCGATACCGAAAACGTGGACGTGTTCATCAAGGAGTACGACGCCTTTGCGAAGGACGGGAAGATGCCGCGGTTCATTGTCATGAGCCTGGGCGAGGATCATACGACGGGTACAACGGTCGGCACCTTTACCCCGCAAGCGTGTGTCGCCTCGAACGACCTGGCGCTCGGCCGGCTTGTGGAGCATGTGTCGAACGGTCCGCTCTGGAGGGAGACGGCAATCTTCGTCATCGAGGACGACGCACAGAACGGCCCCGATCATGTCGATGCCCATCGCACGGTTGGCCTCGTCATCTCCCCGTACACGCAGCGGAAGCACATCGACAGTACCCAGTATGCGACCGTCAGCCTGATTCGGACGATCGAGCTGATCCTGGGCCTCGAGCCGCTCAGCCAGTACGACGCGGCGGCCCGGCCGATGTTCAACAGCTTCACGGCCAAGGCCGATACGACAGCCTATAAACACGAGCCGGCACGGATCGATTTGAATACCAAGAACGAGAAGCTGGCGTACGGGGCCGAGCGATCCGGTAAGATGGACTTCTCGGAGTACGACCGGATCGACGACTTCGAGTTGAACGAGATCCTCTGGCACGCGGTGATGGGGAAAGACGCTCCGGAACCGCCGGCCGTACGGCGGGCGATTGCGTTTCGATCGCTGAGGGGATCGACGGCGAAGTAAGTCGGATTGCCATCCCGCCCCGCGGTAGAGTAAGGTAGGGCGGATTGCCGATCCGTCCCACGACGGGCAATGCAGCAGTTCAATCAATCGCGCCCGGAAGGATTCGGTTCGCAGAGAATGGACACTCTCACACCCTCTCCGAACCGGGCCGGCTCTCGGCTATTGGGCCTGGACCAGGCACGTGCCGTCGCCATCATCGCGATGATGGTGTTTCATTTCGCCCCCGGGGTCCTGATCCAACTTCCGCGGCTGGAACCGCTGCGAAACCCGGTCCTCTGGTTCGGGCGGATGGCGACGCCGGCGTTCGTCGTGGTTTTCGGGGTCACGGCCGGGTTCGTTTTCTTGCCGCGCTTTGCGCTCCGGAAGCCCGGCGACTTGCCGGGGCGATTGCGCCGGCGGGCGTTCTGGATACTCGTTTGCGCGGTCGCGGTCACGGTTCCGGTCTGGATACGGCTCGCTGTCGGCGACGTCGCGGACGTCTGGCAGTGGGTGTTCGGCCTGTATTCGGTTCTCCTCTTCTACGCGTTAGCCCTGGCACTTTTGCCGCTTTGGCTCCGCTGGTTATCGCGACACACGGAGGTCCGGGCGGTCATTTCGGGGGCGGCGCTCTGGGCGCTCGGCACGGCCGCGTTCTACCTCTGGCCGCGGGGCCACCTGTCGGCGCCCGAGTTCGTCCGCATGATTCTGCTGTCCGGCGATTTCGCGTATCTGCAGATGATGGGGACGGCCATCCTGGCGATTCCAATCGGGTTGCACATGCGGAAGGCGTACGACCGGGGAACGGGTCAGCAATTCCTCGGTCGGCTTTTCCTGTGGGGCCTGTTTCTTTCACTCGCGGGGATGGGCTGGGGATTGGCGGTCGGCGAGTACGACGTGGAGCGCATCGTCTCCGGGGAATTGAAGGTTCCCTCACGGCCGTGGTACTACCTCCACTTCGGGGCGCTCGCCCTGGTCGCCATCTCCGGGTTGGAACTGTTGACCCGCGGCGTCCGATTGCTCTGGCGGCCGGGCTACGTGCTCGCCCTGTTCGGGCAGACCGCGCTCCTGATTTTCACGGCGCACATGTTCGTGCTACCGGGCCTCGAGTTGACGGACCAAATCGTGCCGCTGCACGGGCTGGCCCGGATCGCGGCGGCGTTCCTGCCATTCGCCGCGTTCTGCGCGATTGTCATGTACATGCGCCATCGGCGGGCGACGCAGAAGCCGGCGCCCAAGCCATTCGTCGAGCCGCCGTCGGAGTTGGTGTTGGCGGGACACTAGCACGTCAGGACATTGCGGATGTGGGAAAAGATTCCGATCTTGTCCGGACAGGTTCGGAGACGCTGGCGCCTGATCGTAGCCGGACAAGATCGGAATCTTATCCCACGAGCCCCGAGCGATAGAATTCGCAGTCGGTAA
>DATJGQ010001051.1:0-4853 GCA_035494815.1 Gemmataceae bacterium | reverse complement strand
TTCGGCCTCGATCTCGGGCGTGACCTTGCCGATCGGCGATTTCTTGATCTCCTCGATCGCCGTGCGGGCGACGTCGCCGATCTTGCCGCGCAGGCCGGTCACCTGAACGTCGCCGTACTCCTCGGCGAGCTTCTCGAGTGCCTTGATCGCCTCGGCCTGCTTGGCCTCGATCTCCGAGTCCTTGACCTTCGGCCCTTCCGCCTCGGCCTTGACGTTCTGCGCCAACATGTAGGCGGCCATCGCCTTGACCGGCTTGGCCGGGTTCTTCTCGATGAGCATGTTCAGCAGCTTCACGTCATACCCGCGGCCCTGTCGGGCGAGGGTCGGGATCATCGACTCGATGCCCGGGCTGGCGAGGTGGTGCTCCATCACCAGCGCCCGCGCCTTGTCCCGGGCCCGCATGTCGGCGCCGGTCATCAACATCTTGAGGGCTTCCAGCCCGACCTCGTCCTTGGGGTCTTCTTGGGCGAGCTTAAGCGCCTCTTGGGCCATCTTCGTGCGCGCGGCGGCCAGTTTCTCGCTGTACTCGGTCCGCGCCGCCTGTTTTTCCTCGTCCGTCTTGGCCGACGCGAGTGCCTTGCGGTACTCGGTGGCCGGGGCTTTCTGCCCGTCCTGGAGCGCTTTGAGCCGGTCGGCCCGGCTCTTTGGTTGTTCGCCCCCGGGTTTCGGGTCGTCCAACGCCAGGGCCAGCCCCCCGAGGGAGAGGGCCAGCAGCCCGGCCATCAGAACTCGCATCGGTCGGCACCTCCAAAGTGTGGCGAGAACAGTGTGCTCGGTAGTATACGCGCCGGTCATCGTTTCGACCCAGTCGGCCGGCGGGATAACGGTTCGTCAGTCGAGGGTAAACGTCTCGCCGCCGTCGCGGCTGGCCATCGCCGGCAGGACGGACTGGTCGACACTGTAGCGGATGAACCGCACGGACCCGTCCGCGACGCCCCAGTTCGCGCCGCCGGAATGCATGCTCCAGTGGTGGCTCTGCGAGCAGACGTTGTCCGGCTTGTCGTCGCGGTAGAAGCTCGGCCGGACGCAGCCGGTCGACGCCGGGAAGTCGATCTCGTTGTTACTCGGGATGGCCAGGATGGCGGACTCGAGCCCGGTCCAAATGGACCGCGACTCGAACTTCTCGGCGACCGGCTTCTCGCCGATGGCGACAGTGTTGCTCAGGCCGTCGGGGATGCTCGCCAGGCGAACATACGGCCGCCGAATGCCGGCCGGGGCGCCGCTCAGCTTCGGGAACATGCCGTTCCGGGCGTTCCGCCCGAACTTGGCCATGCCGCTGAGCGGGTTCACCTCGGACCACTCGTCATTGCCGGTGACGGCCGCGTAGCTCATCAGCTTGTGCTGATTCCCGTTCGACGTGTCGAGCCAGAAGGTTGAGACGAACGCATCGGACGGACATTGGTAAATCGGAATGGGCGTCAACGACATGGCCGTACGGGCGGCAGACACCTGCGTCGACGTCGTCGCCGCCTTGATGCCTTGCAGGTAGTGGCCCTGTTCGTGGAACTCCAGGAGTTGAATGGTCCACCCGCCGACCGTCTCGCCGGACGCCGGCGGCGTGGACAGGTAGCCGCCGTTGGTGATCATCGTGCCGTTCGGCTGGACCGGGCAGACGACGGGCCAGGCGCCGAAGGTCGAGTCATAGTTGTGGCAGCAGAGGATCATCTGCTTGAGGTTGTTCTGGCACTTGGCCCGCGCAGCCGCTTCGCGGACCTTCTGCACCGCCGGCAACAGCAGCCCGATCAGGACCGCGATAATGGCGATGACGACGAGCAGCTCGATCAGCGTGAAGCCGCGGCTCTGACGACGCGGGCCGAAACGAACCATGTGCGATCTCTCCTCGTTGAAAGTGAAAGCCGTTCCGCGGGCGTGGGGAGTCGGCGTTGAACGCAATCCGGCGGGCGTGCTTGGCGACGGACCTCCGACCGATTCGGCGGGCCGGAATCCCGCGGGGGAGGATGATCGGCGGTTCGGAGGACCGTTTGGGCTATGGAGCGATGTGACTGGTATAACCTCGGGCCGACCGATGTCAACGAAGAATCCGCGAAATGGTATTCTCACGGTCTGAAATGTTCATCCGTCACAATTGCGATCGGATTCGTCCGGATTGCGACGGGTATTTCCGCCGCCGTTCACTGCTTCAGTTGCACGCCGGGCAAGTGGCTTGCTTTCGACATGCCGCCGCGGCTGAGGTCGTACCTCGGGTCCGCGTAATTGGCGAAGAACTGGTTCAGCCTTAGCCGAAGCACCTCGCGCGTCCGGGCGTGTTCCGCACGGTCGATGAGATTCGTCCGCTCGCCGGGGTCTGCCGACAGGTCGTACAACTCGTCCGGCCCGTTCGGGAAGCGGGTGATTAGCTTCCAGTGGTCGCTGCGGATTGAGCGGACGTTCTCGAAATCGAAGTATGTTACGTCATCCCATTCGACGCGCTCGCCGCGCACCACTCTGGCGTAACTCCTTCCCGGCGACCGCGGCTCGGCGGCCTGCTGGTCCTTGAGGCCCAGATAGTCCAGCACGCTCGGCAGGAAGTGGTAGTTGCTCACCATCACGTCCGTGCGTTTCCCGGCGGCGACTTTTCCGGGGTGACGCCAGATCAGCGGGACGTGCGTCGTCCAGTCGTAGCCGGTGTACGGCCGGGTGTGGTCGCCCATGCCCCAGAACCCGCCGTGCCCGGCCGCCAGACCCTGGTCGCCGGTAAAGACCACCAGCGTCGTCTCGTCCAGCCCGTTCTTTTTGAGCGTGTCCATCACGCGACCGACGCCGTCGTCGACTCCGCTGACTTCCGCCGCGAGCCGCCGCATCGCGCCGAGGTTGTTGAGGAACTGGCGGTTCTGGTTCAGCCACGGGTGCGGCTTCTCGCGCGGGAACGACGGCAGGTCTTTGTCGGCGTAGTAGGCCGCGTGGCGATTGCGGGCCGGGTGGTTGAGGCTCGCGCCCAGCCCGTAGGGGCCGTTGTAGGCGAGGAACAGAAAGAACGGCCGGGACTTGTTCGCCTCGATGAACCGGATGGCGCAGTCGGTCCAGAAGTCGGCGAGGTAGGTCGGCTCCTTGCGGACTTTGCCGTTCTCGATCACCTCCGCGTCGTAGAAGGCGGTCGTGTGGCCGTGGGGCATGGTGGTCCAGTCGGTGAACCCCTCCTGCGGGGTGAGGTTGCCGCCGAGGTGCCATTTGCCGCTGAGCCCGCAGACGTAGCCCGCGTCCTTGAGGATCTTCGGCAGGATCTTAAACTCGGCGATGGTGCAGTACGCCTTCGGCCCGATCTGGGCGCCGCCGGCCCCGAGGTAAGTGTGGACGCCGTGCTGCGACGGCAACAGCCCGGTGAGATAGGTCGCGCGGGTCGGCGAACAGACGGCGTTGGAGCTATAGGACCGCTCGAAGAGTGTGCCCTCCTTCGCCAGGCGGTCCAGGTTGGGCGTGCGGATGTCCTTGTTGCCGTAGCAGCCGAGCGTCCAGGCCCCGTGGTTGTCCGTGAGGATGAAGACGAGGTTCGGCGGCCGCTCCGCGGCGGCGAGCGACGGGGCGTAAACAAGGGCAAGGCCCCAGATTACCAAGCGCAGGATCACGGGTGACTCCGGTCGGGACGACCGAGAATTGTCACCGACCGCCGATTGAGGGTCAAATAGAATGGCACTGGTGCGGGGCCCTGTGCTTAGTGTGCAGATAGACTTTCGTCGACGCCGTCCCGTGTCTCGGTCTCGGGGCGCGGCGCCAATGCGGGTCGAGCTCGGGCGGATTGCTACGAGCCAGCAGCGGACGTCAGAATGCTGCGGAGTGAACCATGACCAAGCGCCGCAAACTCGTGCTCGTCGGGGCGGCCGTTGCCGCCGCGCTTGGCGTGTTGGCCCTCCCCGGCGTCCGCTGGCCACTGGTCGGCTGGTGGCGCGGCGAGCCGTTCTACAGCGGCCGGCTGGCGAGCTACTGGTCCGCGGCGGTCGCGCCACTATCGTCGCACTACAAGCTGTACGGCCCGGCGGCCGATATCGAGTGCTATGCGCCCGACTGCCTGTTCCCGGCGCTTCGGCGACGACTCGGACTGGTGGTCTCGTCCCGGCTGCTGACCGACGCCGAGGTGCCGCTGGGGCAGGGCGACCCGGCCGCCGTGCCGGTCCTGCGGGCGCTGCTGCGCGAGCCGGATGAACAGGCGCAGGGCTACGCCGCCTGGGCGCTGGCGCGGGTCGGCCCGCCGGCGGCCGACGCGGTGCCGGAGCTGCGGGAGCTGGCTGCCCGCAAGCCGCGGGACTTCCTGGCGTCCATGGGCCAGAACGCCCTGCGGTACATCGAAGCCGGGACGCCCGCCCCGTGATCGACTGAGGCAAGAAGAGTCGAAAGGGTTACGCCCCTTTTCGGTGCTTGCTAGTTACCAGCGAGGAGGAAGAACCATGCCCGAGTTCACCGAAGGCGACATCGTCCGGCTGAAAAGCGGAAGTCCGAAGCTGGCCGTTGAAGAGGTGACGTCGGCGAAGGTCTGGTGCGTGTGGATCGACGAAAGCGGCAACGACCACCGGACGTCGTTCTCGCCCCACGTCCTCTACAAGTGCGAACCGGACGACCAGTTGGGCTTTGCCAACCCACGGCCGCGGCGGTGAGACGCTCCTTTTAGCGTTCGCTGATCTGCATCCGCAGGCTGACCGGCTCCGTCTTCGGCGGCTGGCACCGCTCCGGGTCGCACGCCTGGAACTGGAGCGTCCCGGCGATCGCGAGCGACCCCGCCTTTGCCGTCACGAGCACGTCCCGCGTGAAGAGCAGGTCGCCCTCGTAGATGGTCGTGCTTGCCTCGCCCGAGGCCTTCGCCGTCGGAGTTTTCCAGTCGCCAACGAACCGCAGGCCGTCCGGTAACTTGACATCGATGGCGG
>DATJGQ010001050.1:0-5695 GCA_035494815.1 Gemmataceae bacterium | reverse complement strand
CGGATTTTTGGGCGAAGTCTGGCAACTTCCGGAACGCGGCGTCGGTCGCTAACTTCGGCGCTGGGATGGTCGCATTTGCGTAGAGGCCCTCGTCGCGCGCGTCGGGCGGGTATTCACGCGGCTGGCCGTCGCGGGCGTGCGGGGCGCTAAAACTGACCGACAAGCAGAACGGGTGCGACGGGTTTGCGGAGCGGATGAACTCCAACGCCTGATCGCCGAACCGGGCGGTGGCATGCGTGTGCGTCGCGTCTTTCGGGTCGAAGAACGGCCCGGCCTGTCCGGGCAGACCCTTGTAGTAGTCGAAGTCTTTCGCCGCCGCCGCGACCGCCTTCGCGTCGCCGACGCCGAACTTGCCGACGAACCCCGTGCGATACCCCGCCGCCCGCAAGAGCGCCGGGTACGTCTGCGTCCACTGCGCCGCGGTGAGCGGCGTAACGAAGTCGTTGATCCCGTGCCGCCGGCAATACTGCCCGGTAAAGAACGTCGCCCGACTGACGGCGCAGATCGACGTGGTGACGAACGCGTTGCGGAACAACACGCCGCGCTGCGCCAGCCGGTCAATGTTCGGCGTCTGAACGACCGGGTCGCCCATGCAGCCGAGCGCGTCCCAGCGGAGGTCGTCGGCGAGGAGGAAGATTAGATTGGGGCGACGAGGCGGCTCTTGGGCCGGACAACGCCAGGCGGCGGCCAGGGTGAGGAGGATTGTCAGTGATCGTCGCCACATAGGAACACCTCGGTCCATCAGTCAGTCAACTTCAGGGTTGCCAGGTGACGTCGCCGATCTGCTGCTCGTAGGCCCGGATCGCGGCGATCATGTGAGTGAGTTCGGCGGGCGTGAGGGCATCGAGAACTCGGAGAATGCCTCCCGCACTGTCTACCGCGTCGGCGGCTTCCTGGGGCGCGAAGGTCAAGCCGACGTCATAGTCGGCGACGTTGCGAAGGGTGCGCAGGTCGTGCAAGTCGACGGCCGCTTGTTCGACCGTGGGGATGCCGCATGTACGTCCGCCTGAACAACTAAGTAGTTATGAGCACGGTCGGCCCGCGGGGTTCGGAAGCGGAGGGCCGCCAACTGGTCGCGGGTTGCGTGGAATGCTGCGTAGTAGGCACGGCTGGCAGCGCTGCGCCGATCTGCCTCCTCGGAGCTGGCCGCCATCCGCCGCGCTGCCGGCAGGAAGTCGCGGCCGTTCATCGCACCCTCAGCGCGAACGCCCCGCGGGCGTCAGGGGCCAGCATCCGTACCCGTTCACCTGTGAACCGGGATCGCCCGGCGTGACGTAACTCGTCGGACATGTGGCCGGTCGCCACTTCGTAAACGATCCAGTGCAAGTCGGGGATGTCATAGTCGCTCAGGAAGGTCACGGTTACCTCCGCACCGTCGAAGCACCGTTTCGCCAGTTCGTAGAGCGGCACCAGTTACTGCGTGACACCGCGCTCGGCCGCGAAGTGGCGAACGTCCTCGGAGAAAATCGTGGGGTCGGGGGCGGTCAGGGTCGGCGTCATAGGAATCGTCTCCGCGGGCGAATCCCAGCGTACCACGGCAATGCGACCGTTGCCTGCGGCCGTCGAGCGGAACAGCCCGGTCGGACGCTGCGGCTGCGGCATCACTTTCGTCGGACATAAGCGAAATACGCCCCACACAACTCGTTGTCGGCGACGTCGTAAAACCAGGTCTGCAGGGTCGTTCGGGTGCCGCCTTTCAGCCGGACCGTAAAAGTGACGCCTTTCGTCCCCGGAGGGACGAGCTTGCGCTCGTCGACGTTGCCGAGTTTCAGCCGCGCCTTAGCGATTGGCAGCGCCTTCCCTGCCGGCAGCCCCCCGGCCGGCAGCGGGGCGCCGTCTTTCGAGTGAAACGCCGGGACACCTGCGTTGATCGCGGCGTCGGCCTCCTTCGGCCAGCGACGCAGCTCGATGTCGTAAACGCCGTCCTTCTCCACCAGCAGATGCCAGGGCCCGTTGCGGTTCAGTCCTTCGCGGAGGTTGTTCATGTTGTCGCAGTACACCTTCACCCAATCCGCCGCGCACAATTTCACAGGGTTCTCCTGATCCGCCCCGATGCTGATCGGCTCGAAGTCGTCAATGCCCGGTTCGACGGCCGCCCACCACCTCTCGTAATGGCCGCGAAGTTTGGCTGCCACGTCCGGGTGTTTCGACGCGACGTTCGACTTCTGGCCGGGATCGGTCTTGAGGTCGTACAGCTCCTTGTCCGCGACGAGCCGCCACTTGTTCCACATGACGGCGCACCGCCCCTTTTCCAGCTTCTCGCCGTTCGGCTGTTCGCCGTATTGCACGACGAGGAGGCGGTCGGGCAACGCGTCGGTCCCACCTTTGAGGTAATTGGCGAGACTCGCCCCATCGAACCTGGCGTTCGCCGGCTTTTGCAAGCCGCAGAGATCGATCAGCGTCGGCAATAGGTCTTGCACTTCCGTCGTCGCATCCAGGTCACATGGCTTGCGGAGGCCGCCGCCGGGCCAGCGGACGAAACAGGCGGCGCGGTGGCCGCCCTCGTAGTAGGTCTGCTTGCGACCGCGCATGCCGGCGTTATAAGTGTTCACGCCGGCCGTCCCGCCGTTGTCGTTCATGTAAATCAGGATCGTGTTCTCGAAGAGGCCCTGCTCGTGCAGGAACGAATCGAGCCGGCCGAGGTTCTCGTCGAGATTGGCGATCATGCCGAAGAAAGCCGGTTGCGGCTTGCCCCTGTACATGTCCTTGTACTTTTGCGGAACCCAATGCGGGCCGTGGGCGGCGTTGGTCGGCAGATAGACGAAGAATGATTCGTTCTGCTCCTTGCACTTCTTCATCCATTGCATGCTGAGGTCAAAGAAGACGTCGGTACAGTAACCGGGGAACCGCCGCAGGTCGCCGTTGTGAAGGAAGCGGCCGTCGAGGTTATCGTTCTCCCATGTCTCCGGCATCGCCGTGATGCCCCAGCTCTTGTGGTGGACGGCGTCGTGGAAGCCCCGCTGGTGCGGCAGATGGGGGTAACTGTCGCCGAGGTGCCATTTCCCATAAAGGGCGGTGCGATAGCCGCCGGCGGCGAAGATCTCGGCCATGGTCGGGATGCCGCGGCGGATGAAGGTCCGGCCCGCACTCACCGAGGCGGCGCCGTTGTGCAGAGCGTCCATGCCGGTCATCAGCTGGCCGCGGGTCGGCGTGCACATCGGCGCCACATGGAAGTCCGTCAGCCGCACACTTTGGCTGTGGAGTGTGTCGAAGTTCGGCGTTTTGAGGAATGGGTGGCCGTGACACGCCAGGTCGCCGTAACCGTTGTCGTCCGCGAGAAAAACGATCACGTTCGGCTTTTGCGGCGCGGCCGCGAGCGCGGTTGCCTGCGCAGGGGCAAGGACAAGGATAGCCGCCAAAAACAGCGCGGGGATCGGTGCGTCATGGTGGATCCCACGAAGGGAAATCATTGAAGTGACTCCGAAAGGCGGGCCGAGAGGGCGCTGTCATGGGCTGTCCGACCGGGCTGCATTCTCTGCCGTCCCTTCGGCACCGTCAA
The DNA here is from genome assembly GCA_035494815.1 of Gemmataceae bacterium. Taxonomy (GTDB): domain Bacteria; phylum Planctomycetota; class Planctomycetia; order Gemmatales; family Gemmataceae; genus DATJGQ01. The sequence goes on along the minus strand of DATJGQ010001050.1, from coordinate 2,196 downwards.
ACAATCTTCACAAGCAGTCGACCTGTCCGTGAATTGCCGCGGGTTGCGGCCATAACGAGATTGTTGATCGAATTTCGGATGCCACGGCTGACTGAGTCGCAGCGGGTCGATTTCAGCAAGGGCTGGAGAAAAGGATCAAGTTTGCCGCTGAAACGCCGATTAATGAGCTAAGCTGGAGAATTCTTACCGCTGCCCGCCGAGGGTCATGCCTGCAGGAGGTAAGATCCCCGACTTGCTTTGACGTGTGACGGCTCAGTCTTGTGGCTGGGCGTGTTCACACCGATCCGCTTGCGACGACAATCTCGGCGGTGAGCAAAGCAGGTTGCCGTCGTCGGCAACATCGACCGAGCAATGAACCGGCGAACGCTGCCCCGATGCAGGGAAGCTGCGTCCCCGGACTGCCGTCGAATGATCGGACCTTCGCTCTCACCCGATGGGTCCGCAAGCGTTTGCTTCGGCGAGCGCAGTCGACCGCCCGCCTCCGACCTGACCGAACTTTCGCTTTGGTCGGGGGTTATGAACGACTAATCACAAGGCTGGACGACACCCCCAGCCCCTTGGGTTCTGCCTCGGGCGCAACCCACGGGGACGGAGTCTGCGCCGGTTCGCCCCGAACGGGTCGAACTCGTGGACCGACACCAAGAGCCGAGCACCTGAGCCCATGGGCCGACTAGTCTTGGTCTTCTGCGCGGCATTCGTCGCCAGCCTCGGCGTGACCTGGGCCGCCCGGCGAACGCTGCCGAAGTACGACCGGCGGCTCAAGCGGCGCGACGTGACGCGCCCGCCGGCTCTCGGCGGCATCGTCCTGCTCGCCGCTGTGTTTCTCTCTGTCGGCGGGTTTTATTTCGGCGAGTGGGGGATGGATGAAGTCCTCCGCGACCGGGGCGTGTATCTGCTGCTCGCATCGGCGATCATGTGCGGCGTCGGCATGCTGAACGATTGGCGCGAGCTTCGCGGCCGATACATGCTGATGGGCCAGCTCGCGGCGGTCGGGGCGATCTTGCTGACCGATCTGTCCATCCCGCAAATCCGCGTGCTCAATTCGACGATCGAACTCGGGGCCTGGGGCAAGTTCGGGACGGCGGTCGTCCTGTTGGCGCTCGTCAACGCCTTTCGCTTGCTGGAGCCGATGGAAGGCGTCGTCGCCTGCCTGGGCTTGGTGATAACCGCGACCCTCGCGGTCATGGCCAACCTGCGGGGCCAGCCGGCGGCCGTCGCCGCGTCGGCCGCCCTGGGCGGCGCCCTGCTCGGCTTTCTATGGTTCAACTTTCCGCCCGCCAAAGTCCGCATGGGCACGTCCGGCGCTATGCTCGTGGGCCTGCTGATCGGCGTGGTCGCGACTGCCCGCTGGTTGAAGGGCGCGACCGCGATCGCGCTGATGGTCCCGGCCGCCCTGATGGCGGTGCCGATCTTCGATCTGGCCGCCGCGGTCGTGCGATCCCGCCTGGAACGGCGCGGCCTGTACACGAAGGATCAGAGTCACCTGTACGACTGTCTGCGGCGGCGAGGCTTCAGCGATAACAAAGTCCTGGTCGTCATCTCGGCCTTGACGCTGCTGACCGCCGCGGGGGCGCTCGTCAGTCAGACGCTGCAAAGCCCGATTTACGCCGTCATCAGCGTGGTGGCCGTCGCCGTCATCCTGGTCCTCTGTCGCCTGCTCGGGTACTCCGAGTTCACTCTCCTCGGCCGACACGTGCAGGCGACCGCCCGGTTCTTGCTGCCCAAGTCGACGCGGCGTCAGGCCCTCCCGCCCGCCGGCGAGGTGAACTGGCACAAGTTCTGGAACGAGCTGATCGAACATTGCACCCAGACCTTTCATTTGACAGAGATGTCGATCGCCGTCGATCGGCCACCCGGTTCGGGCTTCCATGCCAGCTGGGGCGTCTCCGGCAACGGCGCGGACATCTGGAAGGCCGAATTCCCCCTGGCGGTCAACGGGCTTCGCGCCGGGTCACTCGCCGTCACCGGCTATGACGACAACCGACCGATTCGCGAAAAGGTGTCTGACCTCGCCCGTCTCGTGCTCGACCTCGAGGGCCGGATCGCACTCGGTGATGCCCGGGGCGCCGGGACGTCCGCCGCGCCCGTCAACGGCCACGCGAACGGCGTCCGTCGGGACAGTGGCGTCCATCTTGTGCAGGCCACTCGATTAGCGGGCGAGTGCCCGACGTTCTCGGTCAACGTCTCGCGACTGCG
>DATJGQ010001049.1:0-3826 GCA_035494815.1 Gemmataceae bacterium | reverse complement strand
ACGTTCAGCGTGGAGGTCGAGAACACGACGCCGGGCGCGACCTATTACGTCAAGGTCGGCGCGCTCGGCGACGGCCACGACGCCGGGAATTATTTCCTGGGCGTCGATTTCAATGCCGACGTCGCGACGGCGATTGCCACGTTCGGCAGCAATACGCTCAACCAGTCGTCCCCGATCGACGAACACGTCGTGAACGTGACGAAGAACCGGCTCTACGAGTTCATCCTCGCCGCGGACACCGGCCCGTCGGGGCAGTCCTCGAGCGTGACGATGCAGATCCTCGACGCCGCCGGCAACGTCGTCTTCTCGCTGACTGCGACCGCCGGCCGTCCCGCGAGCACCGGTCATGCGTATCTCAAAGCAGGCAAGTATCTCGTCAAGATTTCGTCAGCCGACGCGGCGCCGCCGGTGTCGTACGTGCTGACCGGCCGGCTCATCAGCGACCCGATCGGCCCGCGGACGGACGACGGCTCCGATACCGATTCGTCCACGACATCGTGGGACGGCTCCTCCGGCACGACGACCGACCCGAGTTGGGATCAGCCATATTATTGGTGAGCGCCTCATGGGACCCGTAAGTCCCATGAGACCCGCTAGTCCCATATTGCGATCCACCGGCAACTCCCCATCACATCGCGCGCATCCCGTCCACTGACTGGACAAGCGACGGCCGTCACGCCAGACTAACAGCGGCGCCCGGCCGGCGAATCAATCGAAAAGGGATCGGCGATGACGCGACGCTCACTCCTGATCGGCTGCCTGTTTGTGTCGCTCGGGAGCCCGGCCGTTGCGGCCGACGCCCCCAAGCCTAACCTGATCCTGATCCTCGCCGACGACCTCGGCTACGAGTGCCTCGGCTGCAACGGCAGCACCTCCTACAAGACGCCCGCCCTCGATCGGCTTGCGGCCGAGGGCATGCGGTTTCGACATTGCTACGTCCAACCGCTCTGCACGCCGACGCGCGTGCAACTGATGACCGCGCAGTACAACGTCCGCAACTACATCAATTTCGGCCTGCTGGACCCGAACGCGACGACGTTCGCGCACCTGCTCAAGCGGGCCGGCTACGCGACCGCGATCGCCGGCAAATGGCAACTCGGCCACGGCTTCGACGGCCCCAAGAAATTCGGCTTCGACGAGTACTGCCTCTGGCAACTCACCCGCCGTCCGCCCCGCTACGCCAACCCCGGCCTCGAGATCAACGGCAAGGAGTATGACTTCTCCAAGGGCGAATACGGCCCGGACCTCGTTAGCAACTACGCCCTTGACTTCATTCGCCGCAACAAGAGCCGGCCGTTCTTCCTGTACTACCCGATGATGCTCACGCACGCCCCCTACCAGCCGACGCCCGACAGCCCGGACTGGGACCCGAAGGCGAAGGGCGAGCAGGTGAACGTCGACAAGAAACACTTCGGCGAGAACGTCGCGTACATGGACAAACTCGTCGGCAAGCTGGTCGCGAAGCTCCAGGAACTCGGGCTGCGGCAAAACACGCTCGTACTCTTCGTCGGTGACAACGGCACCGGCCGCGGCGTCAATTCGCGGACGGGAGACGTCACCGTCGCCGGCGGCAAGGGCACGACCACGACGACCGGCATGCACGTCCCGTTCGTGGCAAACTGGCCGGGTATGGTTCCCGCCGGCCGCGTCTCGGACGATCTCGTCGACAGCACCGATTTCCTGCCGACACTCTGCGCCGCCGCCGGCGCCGCGGTTCCGAATGATCGGCCGCTCGACGGTCGCAGCTTCCTCCCGCAACTCCGCGGCGAGAAGGGTCGGCCGCGCGACTGGATCTATTGCTGGTACGCGCCGAACCAGAACGGCCGGGTCGACGTGCCGCGCGAGTTCGCCGCCGACCGCCGGTACAAGCTCTATCGCGGCGGCGAGTTCTACGATTATGCCGCCGACCCCCAGGAGAAAAAACCGCTCGACCCGAAATCGCTGCCCGCCGAGGCTGCTGCCGCGAGGTCGATGCTGCAAGCGGCGCTCGACAAGTACAAGAACGCGCGGCCGGCCAAGCTCGCGGGGTCGGGCTCATGAGCCTCGCGATCGAAACGCACGCCTTGACCCGCTACTTCGGCGACTTCTGCGCCGTCAAAGGCATCGACCTGCGCGTCGAGCGCGGCACCTTCTATGGCTTTCTCGGCCCCAACGGCGCCGGCAAATCGACGACCATCAAAATGCTGACGGGCCTCCTCGCCCCGTCGGACGGCGAGATGTTCGTCCTTGGCAAGGACATGCGTGACCCACGGCAGGCGCTCGAAGCGAAGAGCCGCATCGGCGTCATTCCCGAGGACCTCGCGCTCTTCGACAACCTGACCGCCCGCGAGTACCTGACCTTCGTCGGCCGCATGCACCTGTTGCCGAAGGAGACGATTCGCAGCCGTATCGGCGAGCTCCTGCCGCTGCTCGGCCTCGACGGGGAGGAAAAGAAGCTCACCGTCGAATACTCGCACGGCATGAAGAAGAAGCTCGCGCTCGCCGCCGCGGTGCTCGCCAACCCCGACTTACTGTTTCTGGACGAGCCGTTCGAGGGCGTGGACGCGGTCACCTCGCGGATCATTCGCGACATCCTGCACGGCTACGTCGCCCGCGGCTCAACCGTCTTTCTCACCTCGCACGTCCTGGAAGTCGTCGAAAAGCTGTGCACGCACGTCGGCATCATCGTCAAAGGCGAACTGGTCGAACAGGATTCGCTCGAGGCGATCCGGCGCGGCGGATCGCTGGAGGACCGATTTCTCGAAAAGGCCGGGGCCGATCCGGACGCGACGCAGAAGTTGCGGTGGCTCGAGGAGACGGCCCCGTGAATTGGCAGCACTTCCGCACCTTCGTCTGGCTCCAGTGGCGCATCCGCCGGAACCAATTGCGGCGGGGCGGCAGCGGAAACGTGATCGTCCTGGCGATTCTGGCGGTCCTGGCCGTAGTCGTCGCCGCCGGCGGGTTCGTCCTCGCTTTTCTGATCGGCGCATTCGCGCTGGCGAAAGCCCAGCCGGCGTTCGTCATGCTCGCGTGGGACGCGCTGGCTGGCGCCTTCCTGTTTTTCTGGCTCATGGGCATCATGCAGGAGTTGCAACGGGCGGAGGCGTTCTCGCTGGACAAGTTCCTGCACCTGCCGGTCTCGCTCTCCAGCGCGTTCCTGATTAACTATCTGGTTTCGCTCGTCAGTCCGTGCCTGGTCATTTTTCTGCCCGTGATGATCGGACTGACGATCGGGCTCGCGGTCGGCCGAGGGCCGGTGATGCTCGGCGTCCTGCCGCTCGTGGCCGCGTTCGTGCTGATGGTGACGGCGCTCACCTATCAGTTCCAGGGCTGGCTGGCGGCGCTAATGGTCAACAAACGGCGGCGGCGGACGGTCGTCGTGGTCGCCACGATGGCGATCGTTCTGATCGCCCAGTTGCCGCAATTGATTAACTTCGCCGGCCCGTGGAACAATCGTCAGCCGGTCGCCAGCGTTCAGCGGCAGATTGAGGAACGGGTCGCTTTGGAAGATGCCCTCAGGACGGGGAAGATCGATCAACTCGAGTTCCGGCGCCGGATGGAAGACTCCATCGTGGTCACAAGGCTAAGGCGGACGAAAACCGGCAAGTGCTTCGACAATTCGAGCAAACGGCGACACTCGCCAACATTGTCGTACCGCCGGGTTGGTTGCCGCTGGGCGCGGGCGGTCTGGCGGAGGGCAACATTCTGGCCGCAAGTCTCGGCACGCTCGGCCTGGCGCTCATCGGCGCCGCCAGCCTGTGGCGATCGTACCGAACGACCCTGCGGATCTACACCGGCCAATTGACCGGTGGGAAACGACCTCCGGCCGCCGCCGGTGTCGCGGACG
>DATJGQ010001048.1:0-2380 GCA_035494815.1 Gemmataceae bacterium | reverse complement strand
GGACCTGATGATCGAGCCGGACACGTCGGCGTTCACGTTCGTGGACTTCACGAAAACACCACGACTCGCGGAAGTGGGCGAGGCCGCCGCCGAGCAGGCGCTGCCGCGACTCAAAGAGCTGTTGGCCGACCTCGAGCGGCGGACGGCGGCGTCCCGCGCGATGGCGGGCGGTAGCTCAAGATGATGCTGGAATCCGAGTCCGTTTCGGCCTAAAACCGGGCTGACAAGCACCCGTCCGTTCCAAGAACAGATCCGGAGTGACCGACATGACCCGACGGTTCTTAATGGCAATCGCCTTCGCACCGGCTCTCGCTCCGGGACTGCTGCACAGCCAGGTGCGTGACGACGCATCACCCGGCCAGACGCACCGACTCAACGCCACGCCCAAGACGATCGCCTGGGGCTACTACGACGCCGCGGCGCCTCCGGTCCTTCGCATTAAGTCCGGCGACGCCGTCGAAGTGCACACGCTCGTCACCAACAGTCCCGCCGGGTTGGAGCGCGCCGGCGTACCGCAGGAGCAGGTTGAACAGGCGCTGCGCGACATCCACAAGGAGGTCACGAATAAGGGCCCGGGCGGGCATATCCTGACCGGGCCGATCCATGTCGAGGAGGCCGAGCGTGGCAACGTCCTCGAGGTGCAGATCGAGTCGGTAAAGTTGGCGCTGCCGTATGCCTACAACGCGTTCAGCCCCCGCGGCGGGTTTTTGCCAGAGGACTTTCCGCGGCAGCGGTCGAAGATCATCCCGCTCGACGAGAAGCGGATGGTCGGTCGGTTCGCGGACGGGATCGAGATTCCGCTACGGCCGTTCTTCGGCAGCATGGGCGTTGCGCCATTGGAGTCATCGGGCCGCATTAGCAGCGGACCGCCCGGCGTTCACGCGGGCAACCTCGATAACAAGGAACTCGTCGCCGGCACCACGCTCTTCATCCCGATCCATGTACCGGGGGCACTCTTCTCCATCGGCGACGGACACGCGGCCCAAGGCGACGGCGAAGTCAATCTTACCGCGCTCGAAACGTCGCTCACCGGCAAGCTGCGGTTCATCGTCCGCAAGGACCTGCACCTGCAATGGCCGCGGGCCGAGACGCCGACGCACTTCATCGCCATGGGTCTCGACCGGGACCTGACGCTGGCGACACGACTCGCCGTCCGGGAGGCGATCGATTTCCTCGCGACCGAGAAAAAGCTCTCGAAGGACGACGCTTATATGCTCGCGAGCGTGGCGGTGGATCTTCACATCACGCAGCTGGTGGATGGGACCAAGGGTGTGCACGCGATGATCCCAAAGGCGATCTTCACCAAGAAGTGATGCCGATCGTGTCATCCCGGCTACGATGAGACTCCGTCCCGACCGCCTCTCCCGGAGTCTCCAACCATGTACGCCTCGCGCACCATCTCGTTGTGGTCGATCGCGATCGTTTTGATAACCGGCGACGTTCGCGCCGCTGAAGCCGACACCGCGCTGCTGAGCCAGCCGGCCGTCAGCACGAATCACGTCGCGTTCATTTACGCCGACGACCTCTGGGTCGCCGACCTCGACGGCAAGAACCCGCGGCGACTGACCGGCGACATCGGCGTCGAATTGAACCCGCACTTTTCGCCGGATGGGCAGACCATCGCCTTCAGCGCCCAATATGACGGCAACGTCGACGTCTTCACCATCCCCGTCACCGGCGGGCCGCCGAAGCGACTCACGACCCACCCGGGACCGGACATCGTCCGCGGCTGGACGCCGGACGGGTCGGCGGTGCTCTTCTCGTCGCCGCGAAACGTGTTCACGAATCGCTACTCGCAGCTGTTCACCGTCCCGACCAGCGGCGGCATGCCGACGCAGTTGCCGATCCCCAACGGCGTCGAGGCGTGCTACTCACCGGACGGCGAACAGATCGCCTACACGCCGATCGCCGACCGCACCGGCCAGTGGAAGCACTACCGTGGCGGCACTCATTCGCGCATCTGGGTCTATCGCCGCAGCGACCATCATGTCGACCAGATCCCGCAACCGGAGGGCCGTTGCAACGACCTCGACCCGCAATGGCTCAACGGCACCATCTATTTCCGATCGGACCGCAACGGCGAGTACAACGTCTTCGCCTACGACACGAAAACCAAACAGGTCCGACAAGTCACGAAGCACGCCGACTTCCCCGTACAGGATCTCGGCTCCGGCGGCGGCCGCGTCGTGTACGAGCAGGGTGGGCACATCCATCTGCTCGACCCGAACCACGACGAATCTAAACGGCTCGCCATCGGGGTGACGGCCGATCTTGTTGAAACACGCCCGCGATTCGCCAAGGGGGCGAAGTACATCCGCGGCTCGCACGTCTCGCCCAGCGGGGCGCGGGCGGTCTTCGAGTTCCGTGGCGAAATCGTCAG
>DATJGQ010001047.1:0-8869 GCA_035494815.1 Gemmataceae bacterium | reverse complement strand
CGCAAGAGGCCGTCAAGCATGTGGTCTTTTCCCCCGACGGCCGACACGTTGCGACGAGCGAGGACACGGCCGCCGACCTTTGGGAGGCCGCGACCGGCCGGCTCATCCATCATTGGCCGAATGCTGGCGGAGAGCTTGTATTCACACCGGACGGCCGGGCGCTGCTCCGCGCCGGCCGGGACAAGATTCAATTCCTCGATGTGAGCACCGCGAAGGAGATTCGGCAACTCCCGGTCCCGCGCGACAGTATCCGGACACTCGCGCTGTCGGCCGACGGCAAGATGGTCGTCACCGTGGGGGGTAACGTTCTACGACTTTGGGACATCACATCCGGCCGACTCGTCCACGATTTCGGCGGGAAGCTTCCGAACTTCACTTACCGCGTCGTCCTGTCGCCGGACGACAAACTCGTCGCCACCGTCGAATACCATGCGGTCCGGCTTTGGGAAACGGCGACGGGCAAACTCATCCGTGAGCTTCCCGAGGCTGCCAACGCCATTGTGGGCAGCGTCGCTTTTTCGCCGGACGGCCGGCTCCTCGCATCCACGGTCGGCACCGTCGAAAACGGGCAACACGTCGGCTTCATCCGGTTGCGCGAGGTCGCAACCGGGCGCGAAATTCGCCAGTGCCGCGGCGAGGGCGATGCGACCGACCGCATCGCGTTTTCGCCCGACGGCCGGACGTTGATCTGGGGCGGACAACACCATTCCGACCTGGTCGTCTGGGAGGTCGCGACCGGGCAACAGCGCCAGAGACTTCGAGGCCACCAGGCGCATCTCTGGTGCGTGGCCGTCTCGCCCGACGGGCGGATGTTCGCCTCGGGAAGTGGGGATTCGTCCGCCTTGATCTGGGACGCCACCGGCCGGACGCGCGGGGCCACGACGACCCTCAACGGCGCGCAGCTCGAACAGGCGTGGACCGACCTCGCCTCGACCGACGCGGCCGTCGTATATCGAGCAATTGGTTCGTTCCGGGAGTCGCCGGCTCGGGCCATACAGTTTCTCGGACAGCACTTGAAGCCGGTGTCGCCCGCCGATCCGAAGCGGTTGGCTGAGGCGATCCGCGATCTGGACAGCGAACAGTTCGTAGTTCGCCAACGGGCGACGCAGGAACTCGACCGGCTGGGCCCGTTGGCCGAGCCGGCCCTGCGGGAAGTTCTGGCGGGTCAACCGAACGCAGAAGTTCAACGTCGTGTCATTCAACTTCTGGCGCGGCTCGAAGGGCCACAGTGGCTGCGACAACTGCGAGCCGTCGAGGTGCTGGAGTTCGTCGAAACGGCCGACGCTCGGGCGCTGCTGACGACATGGGCGGCCGGTGCCCCGGAAGCGACGCTGACAAAGGACGCCGCCGCGACCCTGCACCGCCAGCGGAAGCGCCCGGCGGCGCACACGCCCTGATGAATTCGCGCCGGCGCTGTCATCGCCCCGTCGCGGGCTTGGCGTTCGACAACGGTCGGACGCTGATTTCCTTGAACCAAACCACGTCGCCCGGATCGTGCGTCTGCAGGCCGATGTAGCCGGCGGTCGGCCGCTTCGGCTCGCGCTTCGGCTCGTGCCACTGCTTGCGGGCGGGGAGGTCCTTCGCGTCGGCATCGAACTCGGTTACGCGCTTGCCGTCGAGGTCGACTTGCACCTTGTTGCCGGTGAGGGTGATGATCATCGTCCGCCACTCGCCGGCTTTGGCCGTCGCGCCGGAGGTGCGCGCCAGCGAATAGATCGAGCCGGTCCGATGCCCCGGGTCGCCGGTGTCGCAGATTTGTACTTCATAGCCGTGATGCACCGCGTACCAAGGTCCGAGGTCACGCTCGGACGCGTCCTCGAATGTCTTCAACGACTCCGGCTGAAGTTTGCCGTCGGCAGTCCGCCGCGCCGGGGCGTGCTTCTCGGTCAATTTCGACAGGATGCCGTCGTCGATGCGGATGTAGACGCCGGAGTTGGACCGCGCGTCCTTCGCCTTGAAGACGACGCGAATCTGACAGTTGCCGAACTTTTCCGGGCGGTAGACGAGCAGGCCCAGGCCGCGCTCGTCGCTGTCTGTGCGGATGGCGCCGTCCTCGACGGTCCAACCGCCGTAGCCGACGTGCGACCAGGCCGGATCGACCTTGCCGTCCTTGATCAAAGGAAGCGCCCGCCAGCCGCCGGCCGCGTCGTCGGCAGCGGGAGCGCCGCCGCTGATGAACAGAAGTCCGGACAGACTGGCGAAGAGAAGAACGGTTCGCATCGGTTAAGCCTCTGAGGTCGTAGTTGCGGCTATTATGGCGCGCGAAGGTACGGGCGGCCTCAGCGCAAAAACCGCTCGAACAAATTGGTCGTCATCCGTTGCACGCGCGGGTCGGGCCCCTTCGGCGAATTGCCATGCGCTTCCGGGCGTATGTAGCCGGGTGGGGCGCTGAGGCCGTCGGCCCACCAGATGGTCGCCGCGTTGAAGATGAGGTTGCCCTTCGGCCCGGGGAACATGACGGCGGTGTACTCCGTGTTCTGTGGCCGCCCGCGGCTGAACACCGGGCCGCGGGCGAGCACTTCCAGCCCGGCGATTTCGGCGGGTTCGCCGTGGTGCTCCCAACCGACCAGGCCGGGGATCTTGTCGCCGCTTTTCAGTCCGGTGCCGGTGATGAGCCAATGGTCCTCGCGAACGACCGTCCAATCCGCGCCGCCGTTGGCCGGTTCGGTCGTGCGCGCGCCCATAAGCAAGCGCGGGTCAGGCCCGTGCTGCTTCCACTTACCGGCGAACTGTTGGGCCCGCCGCCGTTCGCGGTCGCCGCCGAACTTGCCGACGCGCGAGATCGCCCGGTTCGGCACGCCGGCGCCGTTCGGCAATATCGCCACGACGCCGTCCACCGCGTTGCCGCTGAAGAATGCCGCGTGCACGCCGCCGTCGATCGCGGCCTTAACGTTTCGGAACATCTCGAGTGACCAGTACTCGTCGTGGCCGACCGACAGGAATGCCTTACCGCGCCGCAGACCCGCCGCGTCGGCGTGCGTGTCCACGTTCGAGATGTAGGAGACGTCGTAGCCTTCCTTCTCCATCCAATAGGCGAGCGGATACTCCCAGAGCAGAAACTCGCCGGAGCCGAGCGACAACGGCGCGTCGACGACCTGCCGGTACTTGCCGTAGGGCCGGTCCCAGCCGGCGCTGACGCCGGGGCCGGTATACCAGCCCTGCTCGTCCGTCGTGCCGTCGTCGTAGAGGGACCAGTGGTCCGGCCAGCGGTTGTACGCGCACCAGGTCGTGTCGCTGCACTGAAACAGAAAGTCGCACGGCCGGTCATCGCGGACGATGAAGACGATGTAACTCTGCAGACTTTCGACCTCGGCGGTGAGCTTGCCGAGATAGACGCCGCTGGGCCAATCCTTGCCGATGGACAGCTTGAGCGAGGGCTCCCACTGACATTCGCGCACTCGTTCGGCGCCGATCTTCGCCTCCGGCTGCACTGCACCGGCGAACGGCCCGAGCCGCGCGACCCGCCGCCCGCCCTTGCCCTGGTAGTAGCCGAGGCGATAGACGTCGAGGATGAACGGCGACGGCGGGTTCGTGCTCACCATGACGGTGAGCCAGTCGCCGGCGCGGACGCTCGTCCGCGCACAGTAGCCCTCGATCCAGGGGCAGCGATATTTCGATTTCGGATCGACGCGGGTGTTCGTCAGCATCCAGTCAGTGGTGCCCGGCTTGTCGTTCTCCGCACGAATGAGATCGCTCCGGGCCGGCGCGGCCGGAAGGCGGTTAGCGACCTGGGCGAGACCGGCGCCGGCAACCCCCAGCAGCAATTCACGACGGTTCATGGGAGGCACCGAGTTTTCAACCGAGTATCCGCAGGATATTGCCCGCCAGGACCAATTCTTCCTTGTCCCGGGGAAGGCCGAGCAGCCGGATCTTGTGCAACTCGACGCGTTGATCGACGAGCGGACCGTCCGTGCCGAAGACGATTTTCTCCGCCGGCAGTTCGCGGGCCGCCCGCTCCAGGTATTCGAAGAAAACCACCGACGACGTCTCCAGGTACAAATTCGGCAGTGCCTTGGCAGCCTCAATCGCCCGCACGTGCTCTTCCCAATCGCGCGATGCGAAACTGCCGAGGTGGGCCAGAATAAAATTGATCTTCGGCCGGACGCGGACGACCTCCAACAAGTCGCCGACCCTTGGCGGGTGCACGAGGATCGGAATCCGCAGCTCTTCGACGACGCCCAACATCTCTTCCGACGGCACCGCGTGCAGTTTCAGGCCTTTGAGGCCCAACTCGCGGACTTCACGGGTCAGCAGCTCGCGGATCTTGCCCGCCTCCGTCTTCGGGTCATGCTTGGCGAAGCCGATGAACTTCCCGCGATACCGCCGGACATAACCGGCGATCTCTTCGTTGGCCTTCTCGAACGTCGTGTTGTTGATGGGGAAGATGACGGTCCGGCTGATCCCGGCCGCGTCGGCCTGGCGTAAGACCCGCTCGGGGTCGTTGAAGGTGGTCCAGGGAGCGCTCCGCGGATCGCCCTTGCCGAAGTTGAGACCTTTGCCCGCGTGACAGTGGGCGTCGATGATGGGCGGCCGCGCTCGAACCGTGGCGGTCGATTGCGCACCAACCGGCGAAGCGACGACAACTGATCCTGCGGCCGCGATCCCGCGTCGTATCAACTCGCGTCGGTGGAGCATGGTCGCGTCCTTTCCGCCTATTGGCCGGACAGCAGGTCGATCGGTCGCTCCCGCCCGGGGATCACCGCCTCGAGCGTCGTAAACGTCCAGCCGGCGTCCGAATTCTCAGCCACCGCCCGCACTGTCGCCGTTCCCTTCGGCCCCGACACGGGAATCGAAAGGTCGGCGTGACCGGTTCGCCTGCCCGGCGCGTCGAGCCCGACGTGGATCGATCCCGTCGGAAAAAAGCCCGGTCGAATCGGCTGGCCGAGTTCCGCTTGCAGTGCAGGACTCGCCTCCGCACGGGCGACGGCGTCCCGGTACGGTTCGGACGACTTGATCGCGCCGAAGACGAAGGTGACCAGAGCGCCGATTCCGCCGCAACAGACGACGACCGGGGCCAGGCAGCCGACCGGCACGACCCACTTCCAGTTCCGACTCCACCAGCCGCGTTCGTTCGGAGGTGTCATCCGGCGCTATCCCGGGTGAGCGAGTCGCGGTCGACAGGTTATTGTGACGGAGCAGAGCGACCAGGCAAAGATAAAACTAAGGCCGGTTACTCGCAGGATTATCGCCCGCCGCCGACCCGCGCCCGGGCCGCCTCGACCCAGCTTTCGTAGACGAACCGCTTCTTCTCTCGCTGCCACTCTTCGGGGCCAAATACACTCAACTGATCGCGCGACAGGGCGGGGACGTTCTCGCCCAGTGCGGGCGTGCCGCCCTCGCGATCTTCGGTCGCATAAAGCCGGTCGAGCGGCACGCCATTGACCGCGGCCCACCGGCCGATCTGTGTGGTCGGCATCGAGCGGATGGTCGCCTCGGTCCAGTTCGGGAAGTCGAGTTTGCGTTCGAGCCACGCCGCGACCGGCCGCGTGACGAAGAACGGCCGATGGCTCACGTCCGGGACGAACTGGAAGTCGAACACACGGTCGCGGTCGGTCCCGAGACGCGCCACCCGTTCGCGCAGGTCACGAAAGAACGCATCGTCGTGACCGTGCCCGGGAATGCCCACGACGGAATCGGCCGTGCCGTTGACGATCAGCGTCGGCCCGCGGGCGGCGTGCAGGGCGTATAGTGCCGCCGCCCGGTCGCCGAGGAATTGCAGCGACTGATACGGGATGCCCTGGCACATCGGCTTGGATTTATCCCAATAGCCGTCGGGCTCGTCAAGGTTGCCGCCGCCCGTCAGCACGCAGGCGTGTAGCCGCGGATCGACGGCCCCGCCGATCGCGACGATGAACGACCCGAGCGAATAACCCATCGCCCCGATCCGCCGGGGATCGACTTCCGGGCGGCTCCGGAGGTAGCTGACCGCCTGCATCAAGTCGGTGACGAGCAGTCCTCCCATCCGTTGGCCCATCTCGCGGGGCTCAAGCTTCTGATCGTGCGCCCGCGTCCCGGACCGCCGGTCGCGGTGCCGCTCGCCTTCGCCGATCGGGTCGTAAGTCAGGACCGCCGCGCCGGCCCGGGCGTAGAGAATGCCGGAGTAGAAGGCGTACCACGAGTACTTGTCACCGCCGTGGCCGTTCACGACGATCAGTGCCGGGATTTTCTCCTGCCGGAGTTTGGGCAGATACAGAATACCCGGCACGCGCAAGCCGAATTGTGTGGCGTAGGTCACTCGCTCGGCGACGATTCCCGGCTCAGGCTCAAACCGCCCGTGGGTCTTGGCCTCCAATGCCGGCAGCGTCTCGGGGATCCGCAAGGCCCAACGGATCTGCGTACGCTGTCTCTCCTCCGGTGAATCGACTGGCGGACCGGCGGAGATGACGGTAGCCGCGGGGGCCGACGAGACGGTGGCCACCAACGCCAGCACTCGCGGCAGGGACCTCAACCTGTGTCCGCGACTCGTCACTTTCCGCCACCCTGGCCGGCGACCGGCCCGATCGGCCCGCGGGCGATGACCATGTTGTCCAGGTACAGGTGAATGTCCTCGCGCGGCACGGGGGTCTCGCCGCCGTGGTAGACGTTCACCCAGACCTCCTCGATCTTGAGCGTGTCCACGTCGCGGAAGCGAATGTTGGTCTTCTCGAACGCCGGCTTGCCGTCGATCCAACCGCGGAGGATGCCGTCCGCAGCGCCTTTACCGCCGTCGCTGCCACTTGTGTTGAGCTTGCAATACTCCTCGACGCAGTACCAGCGGCCGTGCTCGAGCCGCGGCTGAAAGACGAAGTTCTCGCCGTACTTGCCGCGCATGTCGGCGTGGTAGCAATAGAAGCCGATGGCCGTCGAGTCGCCGCCGTTGCGAGTGACGTACAGACCGCGGGCCGACCAGCCATCCTTGCCGTTCACCGGCCGGCCTCCCCAACCCGCCTTGCCATACGTGCCGCTGATGCCGGGTAACTTCCCGCCGGAAGTCGAGTTCTTCCAGTCCGGGTCGAACTTGAGGTAGTAGCGGAAGTAAATCTCCTCCGGCTCGGCGCCGATCCGCTGGCGGAACTTGTAGCCGAAGGTCGTGCCGGTGTGCTCGCCGCGTGGCACGGTGACCTGCAGGCTCTTGCCCTTGCCGCCGAACGCCTTCTCGCCGTCGACCAGCGCGGTGTTGACCGGCTGTTTCGTGGCGCCCCACGCCCGCCACCAGTCGGCGTCCTCGAAGTCGCAGGTGAGCAGCACGTCGGCCCGCCCATTCGCGATGGCTTCGCGTGGCTTCGGCGCGTCGTCGGCCGCGACGCCGCCGAGGGTTAACAGGCTCAACGCCGCAATCGTCAGCCACAACGGACTCTTGGCCACGATGCTTCTCCGATATTCATGGCCGCGTCGGACTCAGGCAGCCGATGCGTTCCTTGGCGATGACCACATTGTCGAAATAGACCTTGATTGGCTTCTCGCCGGTGAACTTCTCGGGCAGGCCGTGATAGTAGACTTCGAGCTCGAACACGGTAATCCGCACCTCCGGCACGCGGCGGAAGCGCAGGCCGTCGCGGCGGATGGCCAGTTCGCCGTCGACCCACAACTCCTCGACCCCGTCCGCCTGGAGCGGGTCCACCGAGTTGAGCTTCATGTGCCGTTCCAGGCAGTACCAGCGGCCGACCTGGATCGGCTTCTTCTCTTCCGCCTTCGGCCGGTAGTCATCGCCCCACTGGTCGCGCTTGTCGAGATGGTAGCTGTAGAAGCCCCAGTGCATCTGCCCGGAGCGCGCGTTGGGGTACGGCTGTAATCCCGAATAGAAGTAGCCGTTCGCCGCGACGTCGCGGGTGTTCGCCCGGCCGACGGACCACGAGCCCGGGCGGGTGAGATCGCGGCCGCCGAGATTGGCGCCGTGGTTCCGCTCCGGCGTGTAGGCGTCGTCGAGCTTCTGATAGTAGCGGATGTAGACCTCCTCGTAACCCGGGCCTTTGCCTTCGTCGCGATTGCGATAGTTGCCGAGATGTTTCCGCAGGCCCGCGCTGTTCGGGCTGCCGTGGTAGCAGGCGAGCATCAGGACGTTCTTGCCGGGCAATTCTTTGCCGTTGATGCTGACGGCGCCGGCGACCGTGAGCGTCTGCCGCTGCTTGGGAATGTTGTCGTTCCGGACCGCGTCCCAGGTTTGCGGCGGAACTTTGGCGGTGCCGGTCTCCCACGCGTCGAAGTTGTCCGCGAAGATGACGCGCGGGTCGGCGCCGATGCCGGCGTCGTTGGGATACCGCTCGGCGATACCGGCCGGGTCAACACGCGGCCTCGCGTCGGCCGGCAACAAACCGAACGCGATCGCGATCATGACACTCAGGAGGTTCCCGCGGCGCATCACCGACTGCTCCCCGTCGCCTGTTGCGGCTCGACGTCCCGGACGACGTTCTGAAAACGGTTCTGCTCCGTCATGAGGCCCTGCGTGTTCGGGCTGACGCGAATACCGACGGTCGCCGGCGAGGCCGTCGTCGTGTTGCCGATCGTATTGCCGCGGAAAACGAGGTCGTGGTGATGGCCCTGGATCAGGATCGCGGCCTGGGCCGAACCGCCTGTCGACTTTACCCCGTTGTCGAGGATGCGGTTATTCTCAAAGACGTTGCGGTGGGCGCCCATCGCCTCGGCCTCCTGGCGGAACAGCACGCCGGCGGTCCCATTGCCGATGACGGTGTTGTTGCGGAAGAGGTTGTCCGTGTCCTTGTGGCCGATCGAGATGCCGCAGCGGTCGTTGCCGCGGATTTCGTTCTGCTCGAACAGCCCGTGCTTCACCCGCCAGCAGACGTAGAGGCCGTCCTGGCCGTTGCCGAACGACCGACAGCGGCGGACGATCGGCTCCTGCGAGCCGCTGCCTGGGTGGATGCCCAGGCCGGTG
>DATJGQ010001046.1:0-3395 GCA_035494815.1 Gemmataceae bacterium | reverse complement strand
CCGACGAAACTCTCGAGTGGGAGTCTCGCATGGTCAAGGGAACCTACACCGGCCCGCTCGAACAGGTCGGCGAGAACTGCTTTCGCATCCCGAAGGGTTACAAGCCCGGCATGCGCGTCGACGGCCTGATCTTCGCAAACGAGCGGCTGATCGATCAACTCCGCAAGGACCAGGCGCCGGAACAGGTCGCGAACGTCGCGTTCCTGCCAGGCATCCAGGTCGCCAGCCTGGCCATGCCGGACATCCACTGGGGCTACGGCTTCTGCATCGGCGGCGTCTGCGCGACCGACCCGGACGAGGGCGGCGTCATCTCCCCCGGCGGCGTCGGCTACGACATCAACTGCGGCGTCCGCCTGGTGCGGTCGAACCTCCATTACCGCGACGTCAAACCGCACCTCCGGGAACTGGTCGAGTCGCTTTTCCGCAACGTGCCGACCGGCGCCGGCCGGTCGGGCAAGTACCGCTTCGACGCGAAAGAGCTCCGCCGGCTTATGGGCGAAGGCTCGCGGTACGTCGTCGGCCGTGGGCTCGGGACCGAGCGCGACGTCGCCTACACGGAGGCCCAGGGAAGGATCAATGACGCCGAGCCGGACTCCGTCAGCGACCACGCCGTCAACCGCGGCCTGGAGCAGTGCGGAACGCTGGGCTCGGGCAACCATTTCATGGAGGTGCAAGTCGTCGATCACGTCTTCGACGAAGAAGTCGCCCGCACGTTCGGCCTCGCGAAAGACATGGTCTGCGTTATGATCCACTCCGGCTCGCGCGGCCTGGGCTACCAGGTCTGCGACGACGCGCTGACCGTCCTCCGTACCGCCCCGCAGAAGTACGGCATCGAACTGCCCGACCGCCAACTCGCCTGCGCGCCAGTCGACAGCCCCGAAGGACAGAAATACCTGGGCGCGATGCGGGCGGCCGCAAATTTCGGCTTCTGCAATCGCCAGCTTCTGATGCACCAGGCCCGCGAGACGTTCGAGCAGGTGTTCGGCCAATCGTGGACCGACCTGCAGATGGACCTGATCTACGACGTGGCCCATAACATCGCGAAGTTCGAGGAGCACGAGGTCGGCGGCCGGCGAAAGAAGCTGTGGGTCCATCGCAAAGGCGCGACCCGCGCCTTCCCGCCGGGCCACCGCGAACTGCCGGCGTCGTACCAGCAGGTCGGCCAGCCGGTGATCATTCCCGGCGACATGGGCCGCGCGAGTTGGGTGTTGGCCGGCCAGCCGGGCAGCATGAAGCGGACGTTCGGCACGACCTGCCACGGCGCCGGCCGCGCGATGAGCCGCACCGCCGCCGTCAAGGACGCCGCCGGCCGTCGCATCGACAAGGAATTGGAGGCCCGCGGCGTGATCGCCCGTGCCCAGAGCCGCAAAGGTTTGGCGGAGGAACAGCCGAATGCCTACAAGAACGTCGACGACGTGGTCGAGGTCGTCCACGCGGCGGGGCTGTCGCACAAGGTCGCGCGAATGCGACCGATCGGCGTCATTAAAGGATGAGACTGGCTCGGGGGACGACGGCTTCGGACCGAGAACGTTGGCAATAACTGAACGCGGCCAACGCTATTCTTGGCGTTTCGGGGCCATTGGCACGATAGCTGCCTCTTTTGCGGCGCGGGCAAAACACTCGCCCCCTGCCGTGCTCGGGAAAATGTCCCAAATGGTCGCACGTTTCGGGTTGGAATTGGTCAGGGAGAATCGCAATTCCATCGTTCGCCGCCCGCGAACGATCGTTCGCTCCATCATCATTGTTGCCGCCTGTTTGTCGGGCGCCGGTTGCGACTTCGGCGGGGCGCCAAACGGCCAAGGCCCGGGACACAGGCCACAGCGGCTCCTTCTCAACCCGCGTCAAGAACTGGCCGTGGGGCGACAGGCATTTCAGGAGATCGAAGGTCAGCTGCCCGAAGTGTCCCGCGGCGAAGGACCCCGGCGGGTAGAAGTGGTCGGCCGGCGGATCGCTGACACAACGAAGATCGAGCCGCTGATGCGGGAGATCAACTTGCACACGCGCGGCTTTTACTATGAATGGGAATTCAAGCTGTTCCAGAGTTCCGAGGTCAACGCGTTTTGCTTGCCCGGCGGCAAGGTAGGCGTGTTTACCGGGATGCTCCCGGTCGTCGCCAACGACGACCAGTTGGCGGCCGTGCTGGCGCACGAGATCGCCCACGCCCTGGCCCACCACACGAGCGAGCGGCTTGCCCGGGAGCAGGCACTGGGCGGCGGGATTCTCGCGAAGCTCGGCGGCCTCCGGTACGACCGCGAGCAGGAGTCCGAGGCCGATCACATCGGCGTCTTCCTCATGACCTTCGCCGGCTACGCACCCGGAGAGGCGGTCGCCTTCTGGGAGCGGATGGCCGAGGCGTCCGGTCGTGGGGGCCAACTGCCGGAAGTGCTCCGGACCCACCCCAGCGATGAGCACCGTGTCGCGCAACTTCGGGACTGGGTGCCCCGGGCGTTAGGCGCCAAGAGGGCCTACGACGAAGGGCGGATTGCGCCGGCTCGATAGCGATTCGGCGCCCGTGCACGACGGCGATCGGCACCACCGGGTCGGTGCACTCGGATGGCATTCACACTTTCTGCTGAGGAGGACGAACGCATGAGCATTGGATCTGGGGGCCCGCTGTTCGGAGGTGGCGGCTGGTATTCACCGCAGGGAGCCTACGGCCCCTGGCCGGGTTGCGGCTGTAGCAGCCTATTTATCATCCTGGCGGGAATCTTGCTCGTCATGGGCGGTTGTTTACGGATGCTCGGCCAATAGCGGGCCGGCCCGGCTTGGGGTTTCAGCGATCTGATCCAAGGAGTTCACCATGCGCGCACTCTGCGGCAGCATCATCGCGGCGGGGGCCCTGATCGGCCTGGGGCTCACGGCGCTCGGTTTCGGCACACGCTTCGGCGGCATCACGACCGTGCACCCGGATGGGACCACATTCGCGGGGGTCTACTACGGCACGCCGTCGATGATCATCGCACTGGTCGTCTTGATAGCGGCCGTCGCCATCGGCCTGGGCATCGCGTTCGTGGGTCTGGCCTTCCATCATGAACGCCGCACCTGGGAGCGGCAAAGTACCGCGGATGGAAACGCCCGGCCGCGGGTCGGTGTTTGACGGCCGCGTGAGGTGGCTTCCGGCGGCCGGTGATTAATCCACTGGGGACGCTGGGATTCGAACCCAGAACCAAAGGATTATGAGTCCTCTGCTCTGACCGTTGAGCTACGTCCCCGGATTCACTAATTCTATAGCCATTTCTGCCGGATCTGTTCACTCCTTGGGCCGGGCGTTGCTACCGCCCGGCCCCGTTAGTCACTGTAACGCCGATGTAGGGAGAGTCACGATGTCCGGCGGCAATGCTACCCGCTCCCCTGCGTCCAGCAAACCCGCCAAGCCGTAGCCGGACTTTCCGCTC
>DATJGQ010001045.1:0-3639 GCA_035494815.1 Gemmataceae bacterium | reverse complement strand
CGAAACGGGGGATCGATCATGGACTGGCCCGCGCTCCGTGCCGCCGAGTTTCCCGTCACGGAGCGGTGGGCGTTCCTCGATCACGGCGGGGTTTCGCCGCTGCCCGCCCGAACCGCCCGCGTGCTCGCCGACTACGCGGACGAGATTTCGCGTAACGGTTCCGCGGGCCTGAAAATCTGGGCCGAACGTACGGAAGAGACCCGCCGTCGCCTCGCCCGACTGCTCAACTGTGATGCGCTCGACCTCGCCCTCGTCAAGAACACCGGCGAAGGACTCGTCATCGTCGCGGAAGGTTACCCGTGGCGTGACGGCGAAAACGTCGTCGTCGCGTCCGAGGAGTATCCGTCGAACCAGTATCCGTGGATGAACCTCCACCATCGCGGCGTCGGGGTGAAGCACGTCCCGAGCCGCGGCAACCGTATCGCCGTCGACGACCTCGCCGCGGCGATCGACGGCCGCACGCGTGTGCTCGCCCTGAGTTTCGTCGAGTTCGCCAGCGGTTATCGCAACGACCTCGCGGCGATCGGCCAACTCTGCCGCGACCGCGGCGTGCATTTCTGCGTGGACGCGATCCAGGGCCTGGGCGTATTGCCGCTCGATCTCGCGCGGTTGCCGATCGATTTCCTGGCGACGGGGGCCCACAAATGGCTGCTCGGGCCGCAAGGCGCGGGAGCGCTCTATATCCGCCGCGAACTGCTCGACCGGCTGCACCCGGTGGGCGTCGGGGCGCATAGCGTCCGCGAGCCGTTCAATTACGACCGCATCAAGTTTGATCTGAAGCCGCACGCCGGCCGCTACGAGGGCGGCACGCTCAACTTCGCCGGTTTCGCGGCGTGGGGCGCAAGCCTGGCGTTGCTCAAAGAGATCGGTCCGGCCGAGGTCGAAGCCCGCGTGAAATCGCTCGCGAACCATCTGTGCGAGCGCGCCCGCGCAGCCGGGATCGACGTGTTTAGCAGCCGCGCGCAAGACGAGTGGTCCGGCATTGTGTCCCTGGCCGTGCCCGACGCGACCGGCCTCGCCAAGAAATGCCGCGCCGCCGGGATCGTCGTCGCCGCCCGCGGCGGCCGGCTCCGCGCCTGCCCCCACGTGTATAACACCGAGGACGATCTCGACCGGCTCATGGAGGTGGTATGCCACTGAACCCGCGCATCGCGGTCTGCACCGGCACCTACGACCCGGTCCACCTCGGCCATCTCGACGTCATCCGCCGCGGCAGCCGCCTGTTCGAACGGTTGATCATCGGCGTGGGCATCCATCCGGATAAGGAGCCGCTCTTCACCGCGGAGGAGCGGGTCGAGATGTTGCAATTGGTGGTCGCGCCGCTGGGCAATGTTGAGGTGCGAGCGTTCGCGGGGTTGTCGGTGCAGTTCGTCCGCGAGGTCGGCGCGCGGGTGATGGTCCGCGGCCTGCGGACGTTGAGCGACATGGAGTACGAGTTTCAGATGTCGCTCGCCAACCGCAGCCTCGACGCCGACATTGAAACGGTCTTTCTGATGGCGCGGGTCGAGTACTCGCACTTCTCCAGCACGCTGATCCGCCAGATCGGCGTGTTCGGCGGCGACCTCGACCCGTTCCTGCCGCCGGAGGTGCAGGCCGCGGTGCGGGCGCGCATGCGGGAGCACCGTCTTATCAATCCGCCGCCGGACACGCGCGATTAGCGGGAGGGGACGCCGATGCCGGACACGACCTTTACGGACTTCCTCCGGGCGCAAGCCGCCGCGCTGCGGGCGAACGACAAACCGCCTGCTAATCGCGCCGCATGGGCCGAACGGCGAACCGCGCTGCGGGCCGACATGCTCCGCGCGGCTGGTCCCATGCCCGAGACGCCGTGCGCCCTGAAACCGCAAATCCTCGGCACGCTCGACCGCGACGGCTATCGCATCGAGAAACTAATCTTCCAGAGCCGGCCCGACGTCTGGGTGACGTCGAACGTGTACGTCCCCGCGGGCGACGGTAAACGCCCCGCCGTGCTCGCCGTGCACGGCCATCACGCGTGGGCGCGGATTGACCGGGACGTTCAGGCGTACTGCCTCGGCCTGGTGAAGCTCGGCTTTTTCGTGTTGTGCGTCGACGCGTTCGGCGCCGGCGAGCGACACGAACGCCCCGCCCGCGGCACCTATCACGGCGCGCTCGACGGCTCGGCCCTTTGGCCGGTCGGGCAATCGCTTTTGGGCATGCAGGTCTACGACAACCGCCGGGCCGTCGATTACCTGCTGACGCGCCCCGAGGTCGATGGCGAGCGGCTCGGCGTCACCGGCGCGTCCGGCGGCGGCAACCAGACGATGTATGTCGGCGCCCTCGACGAGCGGGTCAAGTGCGTCGTGCCAGTCTGTTCGGTCGGCAACTATCAGGCGTACTTCCACGTGGCGTGCTGCGTCTGCGAGGTGCTGCCGGGCGTCTTGCAATTCACGGAAGAGGGCGACGTGCTCGGCCTGGTCGCGCCGCGGCCGCTGTTGGTGATTAGCGCCGAAAAAGACAGCTTCCAGTTCAGCCCCGCGGAGGCGGCGAAGAGCGTCGGTCGCGCCAAGCACATCTACGACCTCTCCGGTGGCGGCGAGAATTTGCGGCACACGGTCGTCGAAGGCGGCCACGGCTACAGCAAGCCGATGCGCGAGGCGATGTACGGCTGGATGACCCGCTGGCTGAAAGGCGAAGGCACCGGCGAGCCGATCCCGGACCCGCCGTTTCAGACGGAGGATCCGGAGACGATCCGCTGCTTCCCCGACATCACGAAACGCCCGCAGCCGTGGCTGACGCCAACGACGTTTGCCAAGCAGACGGGCAAGTCGCTCTTGAAAGAGAACTTCCCGAAAGTGCCGGACCACGCCGAGGCTTGGGAATCGACGGCGGTGTACATGCGGAGCCAGCTGGCGAAGGTGCTCGGGCCGATGCCGGCCGTGCCGAAAGACGCCAGTCTGTCTCAGGGACGCATTCAGTTGACTGCGGAGCTGGGCCTGACGATTGCCGGCACGTGCTCGATTCCTGCCAAGAAAAAAGTGTCTCCCGCGTGCGTCGTATTCCACCTGGACGGCGCGAAAGCCGCGGCCGAACACCCCGTCTCCGCGGCGCTCGCGGCAGCCGATTGGGCGGTGATTCATCCCGAGCTCCGCGGCGCGGGCCCTCCGCCCACCGACCGCGGCGGCGTTCGTGGCGCTCCCGATCACAACGTCGCCGAACAGGGAGTCCTGCTCGGCCGCCCGCTGCTCGGACAGTGGGTATTCGACCTTCAGGTCGTTGTCGAGGCCCTGATTCAAAAACGGGAGGTGGACCGCCAGCGCGTCGTCCTGGTGGGGATCGGGCAGGCGGGTTTCGTGGCGCTGGCCGCGGCGGCGTTTTTGGGCGAGCGAATCGCCGGCGTCGTCACGTTCGATCCGCCCTCTACTTTCCAGACGGACGCCCCCTACGCCCCGCCGATGCGGATGGGCCTGCTCGCCCCGGGTATCGTCCGCGTCGGCGACGTGCCGCAGCTCGCGGCGATGCTCGCGCCGCGGCGGCTCGTGATCGCGGGCGGCGTCGCGCCGGACGGCAAGAAGCTCAGCGACGCGGCGCTGAAGGAGGCGTTCGCGTTCACGACGGCGGCGTACAAGGCGAACCGGGCGAGCGACCGATTGACCATCGCGGCGGACGTGAAAGTCGAAG
>DATJGQ010001044.1:0-2405 GCA_035494815.1 Gemmataceae bacterium | reverse complement strand
CGCGCTCCGCCCCGCGTCGCGGCTAAACGTTTAGCCGCGACGCGCGGCGGAGCGCGGCCGCACTTGAGATCCAACGCCACGAGCTGTTTGCCGTCGCGGCCGTAAAATCGACCACCGGATAGCGCGAACGCCGCCCGGATCTGTCCGTTCAAGACTTTCGCCCGCGCGACCTCGCGATACGCTGTCGGTTCCGCCGCGAACGCGACCAGGTCGCCGTGTTCGGTCAAAGCCAACACATTTCCTTGAACCAACGCCAACGTCGCGCAGCCGAAGCGTTCTTTCGTCCACCGTACCTTGCCGGTCGACCATTCGACGCACCGCAAATGCGCCCCATACTCCTGCCGGCCCTCGATGCCATAGAGAGACCCGTCGCGATAGACGCTCGTGTTGTAATGGTTCGACAGGATGTCATCGCCCTTCCACAACGGCGTCACGCCGTTTCCGCGTAGCTTCCAAAGAACGGCTCCCGTCTGGTACGAGGAGGAAACAAAGACCTCGTCGTTGACCACCAGGGGCGTCGCGGCGTTGACCGACGCCTGGTTCCGGGACCGCCACCGCTCCTTAAACCGAACTTTTCCGTCCGTTGGGTCGAGTGCGACCAGACCCTCGCGGGTGAAGACGAACACCGACCGCACGCCGCTCACCGTGGCCGCGACGGGAGACGAGTAACTCGCCGCGTCGTCGGTCGCCTTCCAGGCCTCCTTGCCGGTCGCGGCGTCGAACGCGACGACGCCCGCGCCGCGGCCGCCGACATTCAGAATCACGCGGCCGGCTTCCACGAGCGGCGAACACGCCGCGCCGAAAAACCCCTGGGGCACACGATATTCGGTGTGCAGGTCGTGCCCCCACAATCGCTTGCCCGTCTCAAGGCTGACGGCCCGCAACAGTCCGTCCGCGCCAAAGATGAACACGCGGCCGTCCGCCACCGCCGGCGTGGCCCGCGGGCCCTCGTCGAAACGAAACTGGTCCTGATAGTTCGTCGATTCCTCGTACCGCCAGACGCGCTTGCCGTCGGTGATCTGCAAACAGTCGAGGCATGTGGAGTCCTCGACCCGGTGATGGATCAGTACGCGGTCGCCGACAACGATCGGCCCGCTCCAGCCGGCGCCGACGGCGTACGACCAAATCTTCAGCGGTCCGGCCGCGGGCCAGCGAAACGAGTAGCCGGTCTCGTCGCAGACGCCGTTGCGATGCCGGCCGAGGAATTGAGGCCAGTCCGCGGCCGGCGCGGCCGCGGAGAAAAGGAGGGCGCAGGTGGCAAGGAAGGAAGTGCGCATCGTCATTGGAAACCAAACATGAGGGGGTATGGATCGTTTGCGTCAATGCGGCCAGGGCCTATAGTATGCTAACAACCCCAATCCGACTGCGACCGCCAGGGCAGGCTCAGGCATGCTCCGAATCCGCGCCTTCCGCAACGACGATCCGCCGGGCTTAGCGGCCCTCTGGAACCAGTCGGTTACCGGCCGCGGCTCCTACCCCCTGCATTCGCCGGTGCCCCTCGAACGACACGTTTTCTCCCGCCCTTACTTCGACCCGGCCGGTTTTCTGATCGCGGAGGACGACGGCCGCATGGTCGGGTTCGCGCACGCAGGCTTCGGGCCGCGGCAGGACGAATCGGCGCCGGACCGCACGCGCGGGGTCGTGTGTGCGATCGCCGTGCTGCCGTCGCACCGACGGCGTCGGATCGGCAGCGAGTTATTGCAAAAGGCGGAACAGTATGTGTCGGCGCGCGGTACGAAAGTCGTGCAGGCCGGCGCGGCACGGCCGTGCAACCCGTTCTATTTCGGTCTCTACGGCGGCAGCGACTCACCGGGCTTCCTGCTCAGCGACGCGGCCGCCGGACCGTTTTTGGAGTTTCACGGTTACCGCGGCGTCTCGACAACGTTCGTATTCCAGCGCTGGCTCGACCGGCCGGTGGTCGTCCCGGATCCTCGCTTCGCGGTCGTGCGGCGGAAATACGAGACGGTGGACTTGTCGTTGACGGCGGTCGGCACCTGGTGGCAGGAATGCGTTCTCGGCCTGATCGAGCCGACCGAGTTCCGGCTCGTCGAGAAACTTACGGGCCTCGCCGCCGCGCGGGCACTCGCGTGGTCGATGGACGGGTACAACGACCGCTGGAACGTCCCCGCCGCCGGCATCCTGGATTTGCAAGTCCGACAGGACGCGCGGCGACAAGGACTGGCGAAGTTTTTAGTGATGCAGCTCCTGCGAAACTTGAAGGAGCGGTACGTCGGCATCGTCGAAATACAAATCCCCGAAACAAATCAGGCGGCGCTCGAACTCTTTCGCGGCATGGGAATGGAGCAGGTGGACATCGGCCGCGTCTATCGCCGAGAACTGCCCGGGAAATAGGCGAGCATCAGCGCCTGAGCCCGAAGTGTTTTCTTGACGAGCGTCGAGGCGTA
>DATJGQ010001043.1:0-5313 GCA_035494815.1 Gemmataceae bacterium | reverse complement strand
GGTGTCCGCCAGCCTTCCTTCCCCGCGCCGGGGAGGGCGTGCTGTTCCTTGACGAGCTGGCGCAGGCGGCCCCGCTGGTCACGGTCACCCTGTCCGCAGCCAGCACCGAGACGATCACCATCGCCTACGCGACCGGAGACGGCAGCGCCACCGCCGGCAGCGACTACCAGGCCGCATCGGGCACCCTGACCTTCGCCCCCGGCGAGACGACCAAGACCATCACCGTTCCCGTCATCGGCGACCGCCTCGGCGAGCCGAACGAGACGTTCGTCGTCAACCTCAGCGGCCAGACCAACGCGAACATCGCCGATGGTCAAGGCGTGGGCACGATCACGGACGACGAACCGCGCATCGGCATCAGCGACGTGACGAAGTCGGAGGGCAAGAAGAACCACACGACGCAGTTCACCTTCACCGTCACCCTTTCTGCCGCCTACGACCAGCCGGTGACGATGTCGTTCCGCACCATCGACGGCACCGCCACGACGGGCGACGGCGACTACGTCGCCAAGGCCGGCATGCTAACCTTCGCCCCCGGCGAGACGACGAAGACGATCACGATTGAGGTCAACGGCGACCGCAAGCGGGAGGGGAACGAGTACTTCTACCTGGACCTGTTCGAGAACAGCACGAACTCGTTCGTCACCAAGAAGCGTGGCACCGGCACGATCCTCAACGACGACTGAGTGGGAATCAAAGACGCTGCCGGCGGAGTTCTTACCAGGAAGGAACTCCGTCGGCGGCGTCCCGCATCCGCGGGTATCGCCCGCCGGGCTCAAGGCAATCTGCTTCCTGCTCCGGTCCGCCCCACGTCCGCCCCACCGCGGTCGATCAGCGAGTACGCGTCAACGACGCTCCGAGCGGCGAACGAACCGATCCGGCAGACGACTGGGTGTGGAGAGGAAAGCGAGCGCCGCGAGTTGTTTGACCCAACGCAGCGACATTGGAACGTCGTCACGCGTGGTGGTGCCGCAGCGGCCGCCATCGGTCCGGGACCTCGATGACGGACGGTCCGTCGTGGGCCAGTCCGGCGCGAAGGGCCTCCGCCAGTTCGGCCGCATCCCGGGCCCGCCGGGCGGGGACGCCGTACGCCCGGCCGAGCAGGACGAAATCCGGGTTGTTCAAGTCCGTGTCGCGCAAGCGGGCCTCGTGCCGGTTACGCTGCAGGTTCTTGATGGCGCCGTACGTCGAATCGTTGTGGACGACGGCGATCACCTTCAGCCGGTAGCGGGCCGCGGTGGCGAGTTCCTGGGCGGTCATCGTGAACCCGCCGTCGCCGCTGACGCTGACGACCGGTCGGTCCCGCGCGGCCACGGCCGCGCCGACGGCCGCCGGAAACGCCCAGCCGAGCGAGATGAAGGTCGAGGGATAGAAGAAGGTGCGCGGCGCGTAGGCCGGGAAATCGGTTTGCAGCCGCAGCGCCATCTCGCACGCATCGGCCACGACGATCGCGCTCTCCGGCAGTTCCGTGCGCAACGTCTCGACGAGCCATTCGGGCTTCGGGTGCGTCCGCTCGCGGGCGGCCGGCCAATGGTCCTGCCAGCGGCTCTGGTGCGGCGGGAGGATTTTGAGCAGCGCCCGCAGCGCCTCGCGGGCGTCCGCGCGCACGCCGACCGCGACCGGGTAATTCATGCCGATCTGCTTCGGGTCGATGTCGATCTGAATGAGCGTCTTGGGGATCGGCATCCTTCCCAACCAGGTGAACACCTCCGTGAACCGGCAGCCGATGGCGACCATCACGTCGGCCTGAGCCAGAAGCGGATAGGCGCGGACCGACCGGGCGTGGCCGAGCGACTGCGGGTCGCGCTCGTCCACGATCCCCTTGCCATTGAGCGTGCTGATGAGAGGGCAATCGAGCCGGCGGGCGAGGTCCTTCACTTCGGCGGCGGCGTTCGCGGAAACGGCGCCGCCTCCCGCCAGGACCAGGGGCCGTTCGCTCGCTTGCAGCAGGCCCGCGGCCCGGCGCACGGCTTCCGCACTCGGCTTCACCGAAGAACTCGGCCGTTCGTCGAACGGGGCGTCGGCGACGGCTTCGGCCGCCATCAGGTCTTGCGGCAGGATGACCGCCGCGGGTCCCGGACGGCCCGCAGTCATGGCCTGCAACGCTTCGTGCACCACGCGCGCGATCTGGTCGTTCGCCATCACGGTGGCCGCGTATCGAGTGCAGGGCCGAAAGACTCCTTCGAGATCGAGTTCGTGGTAACGGCCGCACTCCTCGTGCAGCCGATCGTGATTCACTTGGCCGGCGAGCAGCAGGACCGGCGTCGAATCGGCGTACGCCTCGGCCACGCCGGTCAGGGCGTTGGTCGCGCCAGGGCCGGCCGTGGTGCAGATGACGCCGGGCCGACCGGTCGCGCGGGCGTACCCGTCGGCCATAAAGGCGCCGGCCTGCTCGTTGCGGCAGAGGACGGTCTCAATGCCGCCGTGGCGGTGGACGGCGTCGTAGAGGTGAGTCGAATGCGAGCCGGGCATGCCGAACAGGCAGCGGACCCCGTGATGAGAGAGGGCCTGGACCAGTCGATCGGCACCGGTAGGCACGTTGCATTCTCCGAGACGGGGCTTTCTGGCTGCCGTCCGGCAACCGGGCCGCGCTAACCGGGTACAGTCTACGGCCGCCAATCGTTGCAGGCGCCCTCCGGCCCGGGTAACTTACGCCGGCCAAGGCGCTAACGATTTTGCTTTTTCTGAGCACCAACCATGCGACTCTGCACAGCACTGCTCGGCGTTCTGTTGTTCGCACTGCCGACCCGCGCGGCCGACCCGCCGACCCTCGACGCGCTCCTGCGCAGCGGCGGCTTCCAGTACCGCAACCTCGGCCCGTTCCGCTGCGGCTCCTGGGTCGCGGACGTCGCCGTCCCCGAGACGCCCGCCAAGGCCCACTTGTACACCTTCTACGTCGCCGCGCGCAACGGCGGCCTGTGGAAGACCACCAACAACGGGACCACGTTCCAGCAGGTTTTCGAGAACCAGACCGTCTCCTCGATGGGCTGCGTCGCGGTCGCACCGTCCAATGCGGATATCGTCTGGATCGGCACCGGCGACGCGTCGTGTACCCGCAGCGCCTACTGGGGCGATGGCGTTTACAAATCGACCAACGCCGGCCGCACCTGGCAGAACATGGGCCTGAAGGACAGCCAGCACGTCGCCCGCATCGTCATCCACCCGGTCAACCCGGACGTCGTCTACGTCGCGGCGCTGGGCCACCTGTTCACGACCAACGAAGAGCGCGGCGTCTTCCAAACGACCGATGGCGGCCAGACCTGGAAGAAGATTCTCTACGTCGACGACAAGACCGGGGCGGTCGACGTCGTGATGGACCGCAGCGACCCGAACGTCCTCTACGCGGCGACGTACCAGTACCGGCGCGACGGGTGGGTACTGCACGACGGCGGCCCCGGCACGGCGGTCTACAAGACGACCGACGGCGGTGCCAATTGGGACAAGCTCACCAACGGCCTGCCGAGCGGCACCGTTGGCCGCATCGGTCTGGATATCTGCCGCTCGAACCCGAAAATCCTCTACGCCGTCCTGGAAAACCACGACGCGGGCGGCGGCGCGGTCTACCGCACGGACGACGCCGGCGCCACCTGGCGCAAGGTCAGCCCGGCGAGCGTGAACATCAGCAGCAAGTCCGGCTACGCGTTCAACCAGATCCGCGTGGACCCGAACAACCCCGACCGGATCATCATCACCGGCTCGTCGCTGTACTACTCGCAGGACGGCGGGAAGACGTTCGGCGGCTCCCGGCCGTTCGGGCGGGCGTTCGGCGACTTCCGCGTCTTCTGGTTCGACCCCGAGAATTCCGACCGGATGATCGCCGGCTCCGACGGCGGGGTGTACCTCTCCTACGACGGCGGCGGGACGTGCGACCACTACTACAACCTGCCGCTCGGCGAAGTCTACGCGCTTTCGGTGGATATGGAGACGCCGTACAACGTCTACGTCGGCCTCCAGGATCACGAGTCGTGGAAGGGACCGAGTCGCGGCGTGTCCGGCAGCGTGGAGGGCATCGCCGCCTGGTCCACGGTCGGCGTCGGCGACGGCATGTACAACCAGGTGGACCCGACCGACAGTCGGTGGCTCTACAACACGCAAGAATTCGGCCAGCCGGCCCGCTTCGACCAGCGGACGCGCACCCGCACGACGATCACGCCGGCCCGCCAGAACCAGGGCGGCCGGCGGTTCAACTGGGTGACGCCGCTGCGCCTGTCGCCGCACGACCCGAAGATCGTTTACGTCGGCGCCGACGTGCTGTTCCGTTCTCAGGATCGGGGCGACACCTGGGAGATCATCAGCCCCGACCTGACGACCAACGACCCGAGCAAGATCCGCCAGGGGCCGAGCATTCAGTTCTGCACGATCACCACGATCTCGGAATCGCCGGCCGCGGCGGGCGTCATCTGGGTCGGCTGCGACGACGGCAAGGTGCAGGTCACGCGCGACTTCGGCAAGTCGTGGACCGACGTGACGGAAGCGATCGCGAAAGCCGGCGGCCCGGCGGACGCCTGGGTGACGCGCGTGTTCGGCTCCCACCACCAGCCGGGCACGGCCTACGTCGCCAAGTCGCAGCACCGCCGCGACGACTTCCGGCCGTTCCTGTACAAGACGACTGACTCCGGCGCAACCTGGACGCCGATCGTGGACGGCCTGCCGCAACGGCCGATCAACGTCGTCGTCGAGGACAACAAGAACCCGAACTTCCTGGCCGTCGGCACCGACAACGGCGTCCACGTCTCGATCACCGGCGGCGCGCACTGGGCACCGCTGAAGGCCAATATGCCGGTCGTGCCCACCCATGATCTGCTCATCCACCCGCGGGACGGCGACCTGGTCGTCGGCACCTACGGCCGCGGCGTCTGGATCACCAACGTCGATCCGCTGCGCGAGCTGACCGAGGAGTTGATGAACAAGGACGTCCATTTCTTCTCGGTCACGCCACAGGCGAAGCGGTCCGAAGGCGCCCTGGGGACCTACCGCCTCCTCGGCGACCGCCACCTAACCACGCCGAACGGGCCGGGCGGGTTGGTATTCGACTATTACCTGCGAGAGCGGCCGGAGGGCCGACTGAGGATCACGCTGACGAACGCCGCCGGGACGACGGTGCGCACCCTGCCTGGGACGAACCAGGTCGGCATCAACCGAGTGGCGCTGAATCTCAACGAGTTTGGCGGAGGCCGTGGCGGCCGGCGTGGTGGCGGTCCGGCGCAAGCGCCGCCGGCGGCGGGCAACTATGTCGCGACTCTCACGGTCGGCGATACGAAGCTGATGCAGAAAGTGCGCATCCTGCCGCTGGAGGGGCGGTAACCTTTTATG
>DATJGQ010001042.1:0-5013 GCA_035494815.1 Gemmataceae bacterium | reverse complement strand
TCGGCAGGAACCTTCATCAGGGTGCGGCAGGCGGGACAGCGAACGCGGATCTCTTCGGACATGTACGGCAGCCCCCGACTGCGAGCGACGACGCCCGGCCAGTGTGTCTTGTTTAGTGTACCGCTCCCGTGCCGGGGGAGGAATTGCTTGGCCTCCTTCCGGAAGCGCGGTATTCTCGCGGCCGCGACGTCATGAGCGGAGAATGCGATGACCACCTACAGCCGACGCGACGTTCTTCGAACCGCTGTCGGGACCGCGGGACTTTTGGCCGCGGGCGGCCCTGATTTCGCGGCCGACACAAAGGTGACCGGGATGACCATCATCGACACCCATCAGCACCTCTGGGACTTGAACCGATTCCGATTGCCCTGGGTGAAGGAAGGCACGATCCTCGGTCGCAACTACCTCGTGAGCGATTACCACGCAGCGGCGGCCGGCACGGGGATCGAGAAAACCGTTTACATGGAAGTCGACGTCGAGCCGTCGCAACAGCGGGCCGAGGCGGATTTCGTACTTGAGTGCTGCCGTAAGCCCGAAACGAAGATGGTCGCCGGCGTCATTTCCGGCCGTCCCGCAGCAGACGATTTCAAGGACTACGTGACGCCGTTGCGCGGCAGCCCGCACATCAAGGGCGTGCGACAGGTGCTGCACGTCGCGACTACCCCGCCGGGGTACTGTCTCGACCCGAAGTTCGTCCGAGGCATCCGGCTTCTCGGTGAATCGGGGCTGCGATTCGACCTGTGCATGCGGATGGCCGAACTCGCCGACGCCGGAAAGCTCATTGACCAGTGCCCGGACACACAGTTCATTCTGGACCACTGCGGCAACGCGTCGGTCCATACAAAGGAGGGCGGCGTCCCGGATCGCACGCAGTGGAAACGCGACATGGATCAGCTCGCGCGGCGGAAGAACCTGGTCTGTAAAGTCTCGGGACTGGTCAACACCGCAAAAAAGGGCTGGACGCCGGACAACCTGGCGCCGATCGTCAATCACGTCCTCGACGCGTTCGGGCCCGACCGCGTCATGTTCGGGGGCGACTGGCCCGTGTGCCTGCTCGGGGCGACATTGGCGGAATGGGTGAACGGGCTCAAGACTGTCGTCGCATCGCGCCCGGCGGAATACCAGCGGAAGCTGTTTCACGACAACGCGGCCCGCTTGTATGGTATCAGTTGAGACCGACGACGCCGCCTAGAGGTCACCCCAATGGTCATGCCCGTATTCATTACGGCATTCTTCATCGTCATGTGGATCGTTGCAGAATTCCGATGTCTACGCTGGGTTCGTCTTATCCTGGGTACCGGAGCAATTCTTGTTTCGGTCGGGCTGACATTGTTCCTCGGGTTCTTTCAACGCGCCGATTTCGCATACAAGTATGCAAGGGCCACATGGAATTTCGCCTACGCCATCGAGGCGGCAATCAAACAAGGCAAATCGGAGCGAGTCGTATCAGAGTTAAGCACGTTCCGCGATGCCAACCATCCCGAAAGGTTTGATTTGGGCACTCCTCGGCACTTCTACCAAACGATCGAGTCCGTAGCGGGGCGGATTAACCCATCCACCGACGCCGGACGGTAACATGCGTTGGCCCATCGTCCGCCTTATCTGGCACCGCGAGCTTCGTGACCTCGTCCGCGACCGCCGGTGGCTGTTCATGCTGCTCGGTCTTCCGGTGCTGCTCTATCCCGCGTTCGGTCTCGTCGGTTTGCTCTTCGCACTGGCGACAATCGATCAAAAAACGCCCGTCGGTGTGTACGGGACCGAGAACCTGCCACAACCGAGGCCGAACGCGCCTCTCGGGCCGACGGCGGACGTCGCGTGGCTGGCTGCCGTACCACGACCCGGCCTGAGCGTGGCTGATCTCGTCGCGGCCGGTGCCGTCGCGGAGGCGCGTGCCCGTCATACGACCGATCCGCCGCTGTTTGCCGGCGACGGTTTCGTGTCGGACTTCGGCGACGAGCTTCGCGATCTTGGCGCCTTGCGCGTCGTCCGCCTCGACTCGCCCGACCGCGGCCCGCTCGACGCCAAGCAGGTCCACGCGATCCTCGTGATCCCGATTGACTTCGCGGAAAAGCTCCGGAGCGGCGGGCGGCCGGCGGTCGAAGTGCTCAGCCGAGAAGGCGACGAAATCTCGAAGTTGGCGACGAAGCGACTCGGTAACGTGCTCGCGAGTTATCGCAGGGCGCTCCGGCAGGCGCGGTTCATGCGCGAAGGTTTGCCGGCGGACTTCGACCAGGTCTTCACCGTCCGCGATCCCGACGTGGGCAAGCGGCTCATCGATCGCACGCTCGACGAACTGCGCGACGTGCTCGT
This sequence comes from Gemmataceae bacterium, assembly GCA_035494815.1. Classification (GTDB taxonomy): domain Bacteria; phylum Planctomycetota; class Planctomycetia; order Gemmatales; family Gemmataceae; genus DATJGQ01. The sequence continues at coordinate 2,703 of DATJGQ010001042.1, read as the reverse complement.
CAAGTTCCTGCCGTTCATGCTGGTCATGTGGTCGATGGCGGGGGCCCTTTACCCCGCGATCGACCTCTGCGCCGGCGAAAAAGAGCGGGGAACGATGGAGACGCTGCTCATCAGCCCGGCCGGGCGGGCGGAAATAGTCGCCGGGAAGTATCTGGCGGTGTGGCTCTTGGCGGCGGTGACGGCCCTGTGGAACCTGATCTGGATGGGCGGCGGGGCGCTGCTCGGGGCGGCCGCGCTCGGCATGCCGCTCATCCGACCGATCGGACTATTCTGGTGCGCGGTGTTCGTCGTGCCGCTCGCCGCCCTTTACAGCGGACTGTGTCTGGCGCTCGGCGTGTACGCCCGCAGCACAAAAGAGGGGCAATACTACCTGATGCCGATCTTTCTCGGGACGATGCCGCTGGTGACGCTGAGCCTCGCCCCCGGCATCGAACTGAATCTGGGCACGAGTCTCATCCCGATTACCGGCGCCTGCCTATTGCTGCAGCAGCTGATGCAGCCGTCGGCCGACATCACGGCGGGGCATTACGTCATCCCGGTGCTTGGATCGCTCGCCGCGTGCGTCGGGCTCGCCCTGTGGTGGGCGGAGGCACAGTTCCGCCGCGAGGACGTGCTCTTCCGGGAGGCGGAACGGCTGGACTTGCGGACGTGGCTCAGGACGGCGTTTCGCCCTCGGGCGCTGCCGGCGGTACGGGCGGCTCATCCTCCGCCTCCTTCGCGATCTTAGCGATCGAGGCGAGGCGGTCGCCCTCGTTGAGATTCATGACCCGCACGCCCTGGGCGTTGCGGCCGGTGACGCGAATCTCGTCGGCGTGCGTTCGGTTCACCATCCCTTGCGTCGTGATCAGCATCACGTCGTCGCCTTCACGAACGGCGGTGACGCCGACAACGGGGCCGTTTCGCTCGGACGTCCGAATGTCGCGGACGCCTTTGCCGCCACGCCGCTGCCGGCGATAGCGCATCGCCGAACGGTCCTGCGGCTCGTCGCCTTCGAGCGGGGTTTCCGACGTTGGCGCTTCCTCCGCTCCGGCCTCCGTCGCTAACGCTTCCGGCTCTGATTCGGCATCAGATTCCTCCCCGTCGCCTGTAGCCGTGGCGGTATTGGGGCCGAACGGCGTCCGCTTGCCGTAGCCGTTCTCGCAGACGGTTAAAAGGAACCCGTCGGGGTCGGCGACGACCAAACCCACGACCTCATCCCCCTCGCTGACTTTGATGCCGCGCACGCCGTGGGTGTTGCGGCCCATGGCACGGGCGTCGCTCTCGGCGAACCGGATCGCCATCCCTTGCCGCGTGGACAGCACGACCTCGTCGCCCGGTCGCGTGACGACGACGCCGATCAGCGAATCCCCGTCATCGAGGTTGATGCCGATGATTCCGCCCTGTTTCGGTCGGCTGTATTCCTCCAACGCGGTTTTTTTCACAGTCCCCGCGCGCGTCGCCATCAACAGGTGCACATTGTCCTCGAAGTGCCGCACCGGGATGACGCTGGAGATTTTCTCCTCCTGCCGCAACGAAAGCACATTCGCGATCGCCCGGCCGGGGCTGGTGCGGCTCATCTGCGGGATGTCGTAGACTTTGAGCCAGTACAACCGGCCGCGGTTTGTGAAGCACAACAGATATGCGTGGGACGACGCGACGAAGAAATGCTCAATGAAGTCGTCCTCGCGAGTCGACCCGCCGGAGACGCCCTTTCCGCCGCGCCGTTGCGTCCGATAAGTGTTCAGCGGCAGCCGCTTGATGTAGGCGTTGTGACTGATGGTGACGGCCTGAGTCTCTTCGGGGATCAGGGACTCCATGTCCACTTGTGGGCCGGCGTCGGTGATTTGCGTCCGCCGCTCGTCGCCGTACCTGTCGCGAAGTTCGACCAGGTCGGCCCGGACGACCGCCCGAATCTTCTCCTCGCCCGAGAGCAAGTCTTCGTAGGAGCGAATCTGTTCGCGCAAGCCGGCGTATTCCTTGAAGATTTCGTCGCGTTCGAGGGCCGCGAGTTGGCCGAGCCGCAGGTTGACGACGGCGTCGGCCTGGGCCTCGGTCATTCGGTAGATGTCGAGCGCCCCGAGTTCCCGTTGAAGGGCTGCGAACGGCTCGTCGCCCAGCGCCCGCCGCAAGACCGCGGCTGCGACTTCGAGCCGCTGCAGCCGCTCTTTCGCGTCGGCGCGACTCGGCGACGACCGGCAAATGTCGATGACCTCGTCGAGCGAGGAGACGGCGATCAATTGCCCTTCGAGGACGTGCCCCCGCCGCTTTGCCTCGCGCAGCAGGTACTCCGTCCGCCGGCGGATCACCATCACGCGGTGCCGCAGGTACTCCTCCATCATCTCCTTGAGCGTGAGCGTCCGCGGCCGGCCATCCACGAGGGCCAGAAGAATGATGCTCGCCGTGCGCTGCAACGGCGAATACTGGTAAAGCTGGTTGAGGACCAGGGTCGGGTCGGCATCCCGCTTCAGGTCGAGGACCAGCCGGACCGGCTCGCCGTTCCGGGCGCTGGACTCGTCCCGCATGGCCGAGATGCCCTTGATCCGCTCCTCCTTGACCAGTTCGCCGATCTGCTCGGCCAGCCGGTTGCGGGTCTGCTGGTACGGCACCTCGCGGATGATGATCTGGTTCCGCCCGCCTCGCTCCTCGACGATGTCGGCCCGCGCCCGGAGGACGACCTTGCCGCGGCCCGTGCGGTACCCGTCGACCACGCCCTGCCGGCCCATA
>DATJGQ010001041.1:0-5593 GCA_035494815.1 Gemmataceae bacterium | reverse complement strand
CGCCGAGGACGGCCAAAGTCGTCGGCAGCAGTAGGCGAGCTCGCATGATACGATACTCCGCGGGCGTCCGACGCTAATCCTTCTTAGCGCCGGTCTTATCCACTTCGCCGGTGAGCTTGCCGTCGGCCGCAAACGTCATCTCGATCGTCTTCTTCGCGGGGGTCGTGAACAGTACCTCGTAGATGTCCACGACCATCTTTCCATCCTTCGCCTTGCTGATCTCCTCGACCTTGCTGAATTTCGGATTGGGATACTTCTTCTCGATGGTCGCGAGGATCGGCTTGGGCAGGTCCTTGGACTCGATTTCTTTTTCCACGACCTCGATCACGCCGGTCGCCGAGAAGGTCACGTCGAGACCTTTGCCGTTGAGCTTCATGTAAACTTCATACGAGGTTTTGCCGTCCGCTTTCTCCTCGGCAGCTCCGAGGATCTCGGCGGCGGGATACTTCGACTTCACCGCCTGTTGCACGGCCTTGGGGACCTTGTCCAGCGCCTTTTCGTCCGCCCGGCCGACGCCGGTCAGGGCGACCAGAATCCCCGCGAGCCCCGACGCCAACCAGCCGGTACGACGCATCGCGCACTCCTCGTCTAATGGCTGAAATGATCCGCCGCGGCAACGGTTCTGACGGCCCCAGTCTACACCGGCGCCATGAGCCCGTCGTGAACCCTCGATAAGAAAGACTTTATCTCGCTCGCCGCGCGGATTCACCGCAAATTCATTTCCAACGCCGGCAGTCTTGGGATAGACTCCGGGTCGTCTCATGCTCACCTCTCGGGCCGGTATTGGCCCTTACGGACTCGCACACGTCTGGAGGTCTCTGCCATGCGCCGCTCGCGCTCCGCCTTCACGTTGATCGAGCTCCTGGTGGTGATCGCGATCATCGCGATCCTGATCGGACTGTTGCTGCCCGCCATCCAGAAGGTGCGCGAGGCGGCCGCTCGCAGCAAGTGTCAGAACAACCTCAAGCAGATCGGCCTGGCCGCCCATAATTACCACGGCGTGGCCGGCAAGCTTCCGCCGGCCGTCTCCATCCCGTGGGCGACGAGCGATTCGACGAACACCGCCTCGGACATTTCCAACCTGGAGATGTCAGGTCCGTTCGGTCCGAACTGGGCCGTCTATTTGCTGCCCTACACGGAACAGAGCGCATTGTACCAGCAGGCCAATGTCGGCTCGTATCCGGGGATTACTGTGACCCCCGGCACGGTGCCGTCCTATGCTTCGGTGAACCTGACGTGGCGGTCCGTCCGCGGCGCCGTCGTGCCGACGTACCTGTGCCCGTCGGACGCGAACAACTCGACGCCCTACAACGATCCGAACGGCGGCCCGGGTAAAGGCGCGCCCTTGGTCCCGGCCGACGATGAGGTCGTTCGCATCCTGTTTGTTCCCGTGCCGGAGGGCGGCGCGCGGGTCACGGACTACTACGTCGCCACATTCAACCGGAGCGACGGCACTTTTCAGGCCGCCGGCAACGATGGGAAAGGCATGCCCCCGGGGAAATACCGGATCGCGATCGAGCACCTCAAGGATAAAAAGGACATGCTCAAAGGCGCCTTAAGTCCGGACCGCTCGCCCATCACCCGCGACGTGGACGCAAAGACCGGCGAAATCGTGCTTGACCTCGCGAAGCCGCGGTAGAATTCGTCACCCGCCGGCCGGCTTGTCGCTCGGCCGGTTTGCCAAACTCGGAGGTTTCGATGTTCAAGGGAACCGTTGGTCTCTTCGCCCTGATTGTGACCGGGGCCGCCCTGGCGGCGCCTGAAAGTTATCACCTCCTGAAAACGATCCCCGTCCCCGGGGACGGCGGCTGGGACTACGTGTTCGTGGACGCGGCCGCGCGCCGCGTTTACGTGTCGCACGCCACGCAAGTCGATGTGCTCGACGCGGACAGCGGTGACCGGAAAGGCAAGATCGGCGATACGGCTGGCGTCCACGGCATCACCGTGGCGCCGGGTCTCGGCCGCGGGTTTACGAGCAACGGCCGGTCCAACAGCGTGACGATCTTCGACGTCCAATCCCTCAAGCCCCTGGGGACAGTGCCGACCGGTCGAAACCCCGACTGCATCATTTACGAGCCGGTGACCCGCCGCGTCTTCGCGTTCAACGGCGGCGGCGCGAGCGCAACGGTCATCGAGGCCGCCGACGGAAAAGTGGCGGGGACGATCGCGCTCGAAGGCAAGCCGGAATTCGCGGCGGCCGACACGAAGGGCCATGTTTTCGTGAACCTCGAAGACAAGAACGAGGTCGTCCGCCTCGACGCCCGCAACATGAAAGTTCTGGATCGATGGCCGGTCGCTCCCGGCAAAACGCCCGTCAGTCTCGCCATGGACACGGCCAACCGTCGCGTGTTTATCGGCTGCCGGAGCAAGATGTTGGTAGTGATGGACGCAGATACGGGCAAGGTCGTCGCGACAGGTCCGATCGGCGAGCGCGTCGACGCGGGGGCGTACGACCCCGAGACGAAGTTGGTATTCAATTCTTGCGGGGACGGAACCGTGTCCGTGTTCCGCCAGGATTCGCCGGACACCTATTCGCCGATGGCGACCATCAAAACCCGCCCCGGGTCGAAGACGATGGGGCTGGACCCGAAGACTCACCGACTGTTCCTGCCGGCGGTCGAGTACAAGGCCGCGGAACCGGGCGCGCCGAAAGCACGGCCGACGCCGGTGCCGGGCAGCTTCGCGGTCCTGGTATTCGGCCCCTAAGCCCGGCCGGACAACGAGGGACCGGCCGCCGTGTCGTTGCCGCATGCGCTCGAGCGGGAGCCAGGCAGGTCCGCCCTCATAATCGCACCCTAAACAATTCTTTAGGTGACTCGAATCACTGCTCGACTTCGCCGGGCAACGGTAAAATGGTCCGCGTGCGACGTGATTCACCCCGAAGAGGCACAATGATGTCGCTCGCGTCCCGTCCGCGCCGGACTCGTTGCGCGGTCTTACTTCTCCTGCTCGCCGGACTAACCGTCGGCTGTCAGCGCGGCGAGAGGCCGCCCGAAGAGAAGGTGCCGCCCGCGCCGGTCAAGTGGGAAGGCGCCCGCCAACTGTTCCTCGAAGAGTGGACCGAACTGGTCGGCACGACCCAGCCTCTCCCGGAGCATGCGGCCCGCGTGACGGCGCCGGTCGAGGGCCGCGTCGTTTCCGTTCTTCAGGCCGCGTCCGGCAAACCGGTGGTCGAAGGCCAGCCGGTGCAGGAGGGCGACGTCCTCGTGCAGTTGGACGCGACCGTCGTCAAGAACCATCGCGACAAGGCCGTCGCGGCCAAGAAGGTCCTTCAAGCAAAAAAGGAGACGGCAGAGTTCGCGGTCAAACTGGCCGAGCTGGCGGTCGAGAGCCTGAACGAACTCAAGCGGCAGCAGGACGCGCGCCCCGGGAACCCGGTGCTGGCGTCTCGGATCGAGATGAAGACGAAGGAAGTGGCGCTCGACGCGGCGAAGGCGAGCGTCCGGGCCGTCGATAGCGAACTGGAAGCCGCAGACCAAGAGATCGCCTCGTTCGACCATGAGCTCCAGCTGTTCACATTGACCGCGCCCCGCGCGGGACGGCTCGGCCGGCTGCAGGTCGTCGTCGGCCAGACGTTACCCGTCGGCACCGTCGTCGCCGACATCGTGGACATCGACGACGCGATCGACATCCTCTGCTTCGTGCCCGCGGCCGACGCCCGGAAGCTGCAACTCGGGCAGGTCGCCCGCGTCGGCAGCGCGGAAGGAACCCGGGATGAAGCCGCCGGTTCGCCGGGCGCCGACCCCGAAGGAAAGGTCGAATACATCGCCGACCAGGCCGAGACGGAGACCGGCACGCTGGCCGTCAAGGTCCGCTTCCCCAACCGCGACCTGAAGCTGCGGGCCAACGCGGTCCTCCGCATTCGCATCCTCACCCGGCCGGGCAAGGCGACCTGGGCGGTCCCCGAGAGTGCAGTCATTGAAGATCAGGATCCGCCCGCGCTCATCGTCGTCGAGAACGTCCAGACCAAGAAGAACGCCGATGGCAAGGACGAGGAAACCGGCAAGGCCCGGCGGGTGCGGGCCGTCTTGGGCGTTCGTGACCGCGTGCTCAAGCAGGTCGAAGTCCTCAGGCTGGAGGATCCCGAGAAGAAGTGGCATGGCGACCTCGAAACTGCGCTGATCGTCGTGGAGAAGGGCCAGGGGCTGCAGACCGGCGATGAGGTCCGGCTGGAAGTCGAAGAGGACGAAGAGATGCCGCCGATGCCGAAACCGGACGAAAAGAAGTCGGACGAGAAAAAGCCGTAATGAGGCGCCGCTGATGACCTGGAACCTGGCCACGAAAGCCCGCCCGTATTTCGGCGCCGTGGTCCTGACGTGCGCGCTCCTGACCGCCGGCGGCATCTACAGCGCCACCCGAATGCCCAGCGGCGTCTATCCCGAGGTGACATTTCCCCGGATCGCCGTCGTCGCCCGGGTGCCGGACTGGGACATCACCAAGATGGAGGTGAAAGTCACCCGGCCGCTCGAAGAAGCGGTCAGCACGGTGCTCGGCGTGGCACAAGTTCGCTCCAAGACGATCCGCGGCGGCAGCGAAATCTCGATCGACTTCAACCCCGGCACTGACATGCGGCGGGCCGAGACGCTCACTTGGAACCGCATCGGTGCCAAGCGGTCCGAACTGCCGCCGAACATGGAACTGACCGTCGAGCAGATGACGCCGTCGGTCTTCCCGATCCTGTCGCTCGTCTTGATCGGCGGCGACAACCCGTCACAGCTGCGGGACTATGCGTACTACCAACTCGCACCGCTGATCAAGACGATCCCCGACGTCCTTTACGCCAACGTGGCCGGCGGCGACGTCCGCGAGATCGAAGTGATCGTCCGGCCCGACGATCTGCTCGCCCACGGCCTTTCCGCGGCCGACCTCGCCGACCAGCTCGCTCAGCAGAGCAGTCTCCACCCGGTCGGCCGGATCGAAAGCCAGCCGCTCGCCTTCCAGCTTCTCGCCAACAACCAGCCGGAGACGGTCCGGCAGATCGAGGAGATGCTGATCTCGACGCGGAAAGATCAGCCGCTGCGGGTGCGCGACGTCGCCGACGTCAAGGTGCTGCACCAGGACCGCGGCCTGTCGATCGGGTTCGACCAGAAGGACGCGGTCGTCATCACGGTGTTTCGCCGGCTGGGCGGCAACACGGTCAACATCGCCCGCGACCTGCAGTCGCTGTTAGACCGCAATAAGCTCTCGCTGCCGGCGGGGGCCGCCGACAAACGTCCGCCGCGGAACATTCAGGGCACCATCGTCTACAATCAGGCGGCGTTCGTCGAAACGGCGGTGCACAACGTCCGCGACGCCATCCTGATCGGCGGCCTGTTCAGCGTCCTGATCCTGCTCGCGTTCCTGCGGAGCTGGCGGGCAACGCTGATCTCCGCGCTGGCGATCCCGACGACGCTGGCGATCACGTTCCTGTTCCTGCACTGGGCCGGCGAGACGCTGAACCTGATGTCGCTCGGCGGGCTTGCCGTCGCCATCGGGCTGATCATCGACGATACGGTCGTGGTCGTGGAGAACATTGCCCGGCATTTGGCGCCAGGCGAGCGGGGTCGCGTGAGCGCCCCGAGTATGGTCGCGGCCAACGGGCCGATGCAACCTC
>DATJGQ010001040.1:0-5941 GCA_035494815.1 Gemmataceae bacterium | reverse complement strand
GCTTGGGACGATTCGCGGCGCTCACCGGTGAGATCGTGATCGCGAGCGACGTCATTAGCGTCAACGATGCGATGCGAAACATATAGTCTCCCAACCGGTTCGCGACGCTTCGCAGAACCGTGAGCGCCTCACGCTTCTTCGAAGCGTCGCGAACCGAGTCATCTGCCTTCACCCCAAACGCGCGGGGGCTGGAATTCGTCCGGCCGCGCCCCGCCGCCCTTCGGCGACACCGCCTGTCGCGCCAGGGCGTCGTAGCGGGCGCGCAGATCTTTCACCTTGTCCGGCTGCTTCTCCGCGAGGTTCGTCTTTTCGTACGGGTCGTCGGCCAGGTTGAAGAGCTCGATGAGTTCACGGCCGGAGACGAGCGTCGTTTTCGCTTTTGCTTTCGCCTTGTTCTTGCCTTTGCCTTTTCCTTTCGCCTGGTCCGCCGCTTTGCTTTGACCGGCCGCATCGCCGTCGGGCCGATGACCGTTGAGGACCAGCTTCCAATCGCCGGCGCGGATCGCGCCGCTGGTCGGCGTCGCGTTGAGCAGGATCTCTTCGTGCGGCGACGCCTTGCCCTCGGCGATCGTCGGCCAGGCGTCGCGGCCGTCGAGCGGGAGCTTCTGCTCCAACGTCGCGCCGGCGAGTTTGAGGAGCGTCGGATACCAGTCGACCATGTGCAGCGGCCGATTGACGACCGTTCCGGGCTTGATGTGCCCGTCCCAGGTGGCGAACGCCGGCACCCGCGTGCCGCCTTCGTACAGGGTGCCCTTGGACGCGCGGAGCGGTCCGTTACTCGTGACGCGGCCCGGCGCCGGCCCGCCGTTGTCGCTCGAAAACAGGATGAGTGTGTTCGCCCGGATGCCGGCATTGTCGACCGCGGCGACGATCTGACCGATGGCCTCGTCCATTGCCGCGACCATACCCGCGTAAGTTTGCCGCGGCTCGGGCAGGTTCGCATAGGGCGCCTTGTACGATGCCGGCACCTGATGCGGCGCGTGCACGGCGTTGAACGGCACATAAAGAAAGAGCGGCTTGTTCTTGTCGCGCTCGCGGATGATCCGCACGGCTTCCTTGGCGTTCAGGTGTGTGCTGTATCCCTCGTCGCGGCATTCTTTGTCGTCGCGATGCCAGTCGAAGCCGCCGTCGCGGACGTGCGTGAAGTAATCGAGGGCGCCGTTGTAGTGGCCGTACTGATGGTCGAAACCGCGGCGTGTGGGCAGGTACTCCGGCCGGAAATGGCCGAGGTGCCATTTGCCGCAAATAGCCGTCTCGTAGCCGACTTCTTTCAGCGCTTGGGGCAGCGTCCGTTCCTCAAGCGGCAGTCCATACTGCGCCCACGGCCGGACGACGCCGACCTGCAATCCGTGCCGCATCGGGTAGCGGCCGGTCATGAACGCGGCGCGGGTGGGGGAACACACCGGTTGCACGTAGAACTGTTCGAGCCGCGCACCCGCCGCGGCAAGCCGGTCGAGATTCGCCGTCTTGATGTCGGTGCCGTGCCAGCCGACGTCGGCCCAGCCCTGATCATCGGATAAGAAAAAGACGATGTGCGGCCGCGGCGCGTCGGCGGCAGTAGCCGGTCCGGTCCAGCCGAGTCCGACGAGTAAAGCGATGAACTTGCGAGTCATTCTCCCGACTCCGGCGGCTTATCTTTCGCCTTGTTCTTGTTTTTGTTCTTGCCCTTGTTCTTTGCCTTCTCGGCGGCGGGGAGCGGCTTCCAGAGCGGGTCCTTCTGCTCGGCGTTCCACTTGTCCCATTCCGCCTTCAACTCCTTCACCTTGTCGGGCATCGCGGCCGACAGGTCGTTCGATTCGCTAATGTCATCTTTCAGGTTAATGAGCCGCGGCTTGTTTTGATCGACGGCGGAAGCGACCAGTTTCCAGTCTCCCTTGCGGATTGCCCATTGCGGTCCGAACCGCCAGTAGAGCGTCTCGTGCGGCTTGCCGGCGTTCTTGCCGGTGAGGTACGGCATCAGGTCCACGCCGTCGAGTTTCCACGCCGGGTCAACCGTGCCGCCGGCCGCGACGACCGCCGTGGGAAAGATGTCGAGATTCTGGACAGGGTTGTCGAACACCTTTCCTGCAGGGATCTTGCCTTTCCATTGCACGCAGTACGGGATGCGGGTGCCGCCCTCGGACGTTTGCGACTTGAAGCCGCGCAAGGGCGCGTTATTGGACGTCGTCTGCCGCGTCGGCCCGCCGTTGTCGGAGAAGAAGAAGATCAGCGTGTTCTCCTCCTGGCCAATCTCGCGGACCTTGGCCAACACACGGCCGACGGCGTCGTCCATCGCGGACATGATGGCGGCGAACGTCTTGCGATTGCCATCCGCAATGTGGGCGAAGCGATCGAGATACTTCTTCGGCGCCTGCAGCGGGGCATGGTTGGCGTTGAACGGCAAATAGAGAAAGAACGGCCCGTCCTTGTGTTTGTCGATCCAGTCGACCGCGCGATCGGCGTAGGCATCGGTCGTGTAAAAACTCTCGTCGGTGACGGGCGTAATCTCGTTCGACTTGCGAGTGTCGATGAAGTTCGGCGGTTTGAAGTACGGCGTATTGGCGACGGTGCCGTAGAACTCGTCGAACCCGCGGGCGGTGGCGATGTACTTCGGCCCGCCGCCGAGGTGCCATTTACCGACGCACGCGGAGGCATACCCGAGGGCCTTAAGTCGGTCCGCAATGGTCGTTTCGCTGGTGGGAAGGCCGAACCTGTCCTCCCGCCCGGCCGAGCCCCCGCCGTTGAACTCGTGGCCGAACCGCGTCGGGTAGCGTCCCGTCATCAGCCCGGCCCGACAGGGGCTGCAATAGGTCGCGGCGATGTAGCCGTTCGAGAACCGCACGCCGTTCTTGGCGATCGAGTCGACCTGCGGCGTGGGAATGTCCTTTCCGCCCTGGAAGCCGTATTCGGCCCAGCCGACATCGTCGGAGAGAAGGACGATGATGTTCGGTTTGCGCGCGTCGGCCGCGGCGGTCGAACCGGCGAGAAGGCCAACGGCGACGAGAGCAACCAGACGCGGTGGGGTGCGCATCAGTAGACTCCTATTCCGTTACTCGAACGAGCGCGGGCGCCCCGTCCGGGATCTTGAGCGTCGGTTCGCCGGCGAGGTAGCCGATCGACGCGAGGAAGCGGTCGGCCTCGCGCGCGGTGACCTCGTTCCAGGGCGAGCGGTTGAAGAATCCGTGCGGCTGGCCCGCGGCCGTGTACAGCTCGACGCGATTGCCGAGCGAGCGGCCCTTGATGAGATACTCGCGCCCGCCCGCCAGGAGCCGGTCGTTGGTGCCGAAGAAGATGATCGTCGGCGGCATCCCTTTCGCCAGGACCCGCGTGGGCCAGAATTGTGCGGCGACGTCTTTGCCGTTGGCGTCCTTGACCGCCATCGAAGGAACGTCGAGGGCAGGATTAAACAGGATCAAAGCATTCGGCTTGCAGGAGACGCTCGGGTTTTCGCCCGGCGCGTCAAAGCCGGGTAGAACGGCGGTTGCGGCCGCCAGGTGTCCGCCGGCCGAACCGCCCGCGGCGACGATGTGCTCCGCGTCCACGCCGAACTCGCTGGCCTTGGCCCGCAGCCAGCGGATCGCCGACTTCGCGTCCTCGACGCACTTGTCCGGCGTCGTCTTGTGGATCGACGCGATGCGATAGTCGGCGCACGCGGTGACGAGCCCACGGCTCGCGAAGTACTCGGCCTGCGGCACGAACTGCAGATGCGACCCGTTCCGCCAGCCGCCGCCGAAGAAGAACAGGACGGCCGGCCGCTTATCTTCCGGCTTCCAGTCAGTCGGCAGATAGAAGTGCAGTTTCAGGTCGCCCTGCGGCGTATGTTTGTAAACATGCTCCGCGGTTCTGACTTCGGCGGTGGTCAGCCGCGGGGCGCCGGGCCGGCGCGGCGGCTGGGCCGGCAGTTCGACGGCGACGCAAAGGAGTGTCAGGAGTGCGAACGGAACGTCGGGTCGCATGGCGGGAAGCTCCGGGGGAGCGGAGGCGGGCCGGGGGCCATTGCACACCCGGGCCGGGCCGGCCGCAACTGTTTTCCCCGAATTCGGCCGGGGTCGGCGATCGCGGATTCGTTTTTCGTTTTTCCGTTTTCCGCGGTGGGGTCTGGCGAACGAATCTGAAAGCAAAAAACGAATTTGAACGAATCCGAACGAATACTCTTCGACTCGATGAGTGGGAGTCCCGAGCGATGTCTGCATCTCATAATTTGCTGCGCCCGGCGTGGCTTTTCGCGGCGGTCGCCGTGACCGCTTTGCTGTTCGGCGGTCGTCTGGGCTTCGCCCGGGGGCAGACGCTGCCGCGAACCGCCCTGCCGTTGGACGTCGTGCGGGAGGGTCAACTTGCGAACACCTCTCCCGCGCCGCCGGCATTCGCGGCTCTGCCCTTGGTCGACGTGGACGTCGACGCCCAGGCGGATGCCGGTCCCCTGGAGCTTTGGCGGCATACGCTGGGCCACGGCGGCATCAACCCGCTCCCGCTGCCCGAGCGCGTGGTGCAAGGCGTCGCCGCGCTCAAGCCGCGGCTGATCCGCGTTTTCATTCAGGAGTTCTTCGCGGTGTACCCCGAGTCCGGACGCTTCGACTGGAGCCGGCTCGACCCGTACATGGACGCCCTCAAGCGGACCGGGGCCAAGGTCGTCGCGGCAATCACCATCAAGCCGAAGCCGCTCTACCCGAAGATCGACCCGGCCGTCTGGCGACCCACGGACGTCGCGGAATGGCAACGCGTGGTCGCCGCGCTCGTCCGTCGGTACTCGGTCGAGCGTCCGATCGTCACCCACTGGGAGATCGGCAACGAAACCGACATCGGCGAGAACGGCGGCTGCCCGTACCTGATCAAAAGCCCGCGCGATTACGCCGACTACTACCGGATGACGATCGAGCCGATCCTATCCGCCTTTCCCCAGGCCAAGGTCGGCGGGCCGGCGGTGGCGAACGGTAACGGCGAGCTTCTGCCGGCGTTTCTTGATCTGTGCGTGCAGGAACGCACCCGCCTGGATTTCATCTCCTGGCACCTCTACGCGGACGACCCCATGCGGCACGCCCGGCTGGTCGAAAAGTACCGCAAACTATTGGACGAGAAGTTCCCCGACCGGCGGCCCGAAATGCTCGTGACGGAATGGAACAAGGGATTCGACCGCGTGTCGGTGGAAGAACTGGCCTTCGAGCCTCGCCGCGCGGCGGCGGCCGCGGCCGCGATGCTGGCCATGACCGACGCGGGCGTGGACTGGTCCTTCTACTACCACGTCTGGGACCAGGTCTGTTACCCGGAGCAGTTTAAGCCGTTCTTCCGCGACCCGCAGATCATGTACCGCCACTGGAACGAGGTGCCGCACCGCTTCGGCCTGTTCGGCGTCGGGCGGGAGGTCCGCCCGCAGTACTTCGCTTACCAGCTCCTCGGCCGCATGGGCGAGCGGCGGTCGCGCGTCAAGTGCGACGCCGCCGACCTGCACGTGCTCGCCGCAAAAACCGGGGGCGACATCTCAGTCTTGCTGGTCAACTACGGACTGCCGTCGTCGCGTGACGCGATCGCCCGGCTCCGCTTCACCGGACTCACCGCGGGGAACAAGCACTTGACGACATGGCGGATTGACCGCTCGCGCTCCTGGTCGGCGGGACGCCTGGAGTTATTCCCGGCCGAACGACGAGAGGTCGAGGCGCGCGCCGAATTCACTTGCCAAGTCTATTGCCCGTCCGACAGCGTCTGCCTCGTCAAGCTGGAGGCGGGGCCGTGATGCTGGGAAGGCGGTTGGCCGATGCACCGTTTCGAGCCGTTTGGCTTATTGGTCGGTTAGGTAGCAGCGTCGCACATCGGAGGCGTGGGCGGAGATTCGGCGTTATAATGCAATGAGCGAAGAACACCACAAAAACGCCCGTCCGTCGTCCCGCGAGAAACACGAAGAGGGCCAGTCACGCAAGCGGAGGGATGCCGGACGGGAAAAAGGTGACGCGCGGCGCAAAGCCAGCAG
>DATJGQ010001039.1:0-4804 GCA_035494815.1 Gemmataceae bacterium | reverse complement strand
ACGACATGGTCGCCGACCACGGGCCGCGGCCGATCGCCCAGGCGGCCCACTACCTCGCCCAGGCGGCACAAGGCCTACAACACGCGCACGAGGCCGGCTGGGTCCACCGGGACATCAAGCCGGCCAACCTGCTCGTGGACGCGGCCGGCGTCGTCAAGGTGCTCGACCTCGGCCTCGCGTTCCTGTTGGGCGAGGACGCCGGCTCGCCGACGCGGAAGTTCGACGAGGGCCAGGTGCTCGGTACGGCCGACTACCTCGCCCCCGAACAGGCGATCGATAGCCACGCGGTCGACATCCGGGCCGACATCTACAGTCTTGGCGCGACGTTCTACTACTTGCTGACCGGCCGTCCGCCGTTCGAGGCGGCGAATATGGCCCAGAAGCTCCTCTGCCATCAGATGAAGGAGCCGACGCCCGTCCGCGACCTTCGGGCCGATGTGCCGGAAGAGATTGCCGCGGTATTGAAGAAGATGATGGCTAAGAAGCCCGGCGATCGTTACCAGACGCCGGCGGACGTGGCCGCGGCGCTGTTGCCATTCGCCGACGGGGCGGACCCGACGCCGCCGGTGCAGCCGGCCCGCGGCCAGCTGCGGCGGTCGTCGGAGGCGGCGCTCGCCTCGACACTGAGTGCCCGGTCGCGGTCGAGCGTGACGATGGTGCGGATCGATCCCGCCGCCGTCGCCCGCCAGAACCGCTCGAAGAAGGTCGTCTTCGGCGGGGCCGCGCTGGTCATCATCCTCGGCATCGGAGGGGCACTGTGGTTCGCGGTGGGTGGCCCGAAACGGTCCGAAGGCGCCGCCGCGATTGCCGCCACTTCGACGGCTCCGAACGCCACCCCTAAGACCCGCCGAAAGCTCGCGGTTCAGCCGGCCGGCGAGCGAATGCTGATCGAGGCGCACAGCGGGGCCGCCGAGTGCGTCCGCGTTCTCGGCGACGGCACGCGGCTGATCACCTGTGGCGCCGACGGCGCCGTCCGAATCTGGGACCTCTCCACCGGCCGACTCGTCAAGCAGCTCGACGGGCACACCGAGTTGGTTCGCTGCGTCGGCCTGTTCGCCGATGACACACGGATTATTCTCACCGCGTCGCGCGATTCGACGGTTCGCCTCTGGGACGTGGAGACCGGCGGCGAACGGCAACGGTTCGAGGGCCATTCGCAGCAGGTCTGGTGCGTCGACGCCGCGCCGGACGGCAAGCGCATGCTCTCTTGCGGGCAGGACGAAACGATTCGACTCTGGGACGTCAGCACCGGCCTCGAGATCCGTCAACTGCTCGGGCACACCGATCAGGTGACCGGCGTCGCGTTCCTGCCGAACGGCAAACGCGCCGTCTCTTGCAGCATGGATCGCACCGTCCGGCTCTGGGACGTCCAGACCGCCGCGGAACTGAAGACGATCTCGGTCCCCGACCGCGTCATGCGCATCGCCATCTCCCCGGACGGCCAAAAGGCGCTGGTGGGCGTCCGCACCGGCGTGCACGTCTGGGACCTGGAAACTGATCAGGTGACCGTTTACCAGGCGTCGATCGATCGCGGGATGATCGAGCAGGGTCGCTTCTCGCCCGACGGCCGCTGGCTCCTCGCGGCCGGGACCGACGGGTCGGTCCGCCTCTGGGACGTCTCGTCCGCTAAAGAACTGCCGGTCATCAAGGGCATGCAGGGTAAGGTGCTGGAAGTGTTCTGGTCACCCGACGGACAATCGTTCTGGGCCGCCGGCGAGGATGGCACCGCCCGCGTTTGGGACCTCGCCACTGTGACCGCCGGCGGGACGCAATCGTAGTTTCTACACATCAGGTCGCGCCGCATCGCCCGCCGGGCTTGCAAGACCTCGTCGGCGGCCATAGCTAATCCCTAACGGATGCTTCGGCCGTCGACCCCAAGGGGCCTGATCGCGACCATGCCTGTCCCCCCCGTCGTGGGCATTGACCTCGGCACCACATTCAGCCTTGCCGCATACATGGAGAACGGCCGGCCGGCCGTCGTTCGTGACGACACGGGGACGGCACTTGTGCCGAGCGTCATTAGCTTCTTCGAAGACGGGACGGTGCTCGTCGGCAGTGAGGCCCGCAAACGCGCACTGAGTGATCCGGACCACACGATCTTCAGCGTCAAACGGCTGATGGGCCGGACGCTCGCCGACCTGCAAAACGAGTTGCCGCTCATCCCGCATCAGATCGTCGAGCGCGAGGCCGAGGGTGGCCGTAAGGTGCTCAACGTTCGCATCGCCGGGCGGGAGCACACGCCGGAAGAGTTGTCCGCGCTCGTCCTGAAAGAGGTTCGCCGTCGCGCCGGCAATCCGACCAAGGCGGTCATCACCGTCCCGGCGTACTTCGACGACAGTCAGCGACAGGCAACCCGCGACGCCGGCCGCATCGCCGGGCTCGACGTATTGCGGATCGTCAACGAGCCGACCGCCGCGGCGCTCGCTTACGGGCTCGACCGCAAGAAGGCCGGCACAGTCGCCGTCTACGACCTCGGCGGGGGCACATTCGACTGCTCGATCCTGACGATCACCGATGGCGTCTTTAAGGTGCTCAGCACCAACGGCGACACGTACCTCGGCGGCGACGATTTCGACCGTGCCGTGATGGGTGTCGCCGCGGCGGAGATGGGCCTCGACCTGAGCCGCCGCGATCCCGAACTGCTCCAGCACCTGCGCGACCAGGCCGAACGCACCAAGATCGCGCTGTCCGCCGCCGAATCCGCCGAACTGGCGCTGGACTTGCCGGAGCGCAGAATCCGCTATCATCGCCGATTCACGCGGGCCGAGTTCGAAAGCCTCATTCGGCCGCTCGTCGATCGCAGTTTGGCGAAGTGCCGCGGCGCCCTGAAAGACGCGGGCCTGACCGCCGACAAGATCGACGAGGTCGTCCTCGTGGGCGGGTCGACGCGGATCCCGTACGTCCGCCGACGGGTCGGCGGATTTTTCGGCCGGACGCCGCACACCGAACTGAACCCGGACGAAGTCGTCGCGCTCGGCGCCGCCGTACAGGCCGACATCCTCACCGGTGCCCGCCGCAACATGCTGCTGTTGGACGTCGTGCCGCTCAGCCTCGGGATCGAAACGCTCGGCGGCGTCGTGGACAAGCTCATCTACCGCAACAGCACCGTCCCCGCCCGCGCGACGACTCGGTACACGACCGCCGTCGAAAACCAGACCGGCGTTGACATCAACGTTTACCAGGGCGAGCGCGAACTCACGAAGGATTGTCGCCTGCTGGGTAAGTTCCAACTGCGTGGCATCCCGCCGATGCCGGCGCAGATGGCCCAAGTGGACGTGACCTTCCTGATCGACGCCGACGGTTTGCTCACCGTGGCCGCGAAGGAGCAGCGCAGCGGGCAGGAGATGACGGTCACTGTTCAACCGGCGCACGGCCTGTCTAAAGAAGAGGTCGAGCGGCTCGTGCTCGATAGCGTCGAACACGCGCACGAGGACTTCACTGCCCGCCGGCTGATCGAGCTCAAGAACAAGGCCGAGGGCGAACTCCGCCACACTGAAAAGGGCCTGGCCTCCGCCGGCGAAGAGCTCACCGCGGTCCAGCGTCAGGCGATCGAGCGGGCCGTCGCGGCTGTCCGCAGCGCGATTGGCGGCGAGGACGGCAACCGCCTGCAAGCCGCAGTCGACCAACTCGCCGCGGCCACGCAACCGCTGGCCGAACTGATGATGAACACCGTGCTGACGGCGACGCTCAAGGGACACACGCCCGGCGACGTCGGCCCAGACCTTGTGAAGTGATCAGGAGACGTTCCGATGCCGCTGACCTGGCAAGACTCCCGCGCGATCGGCGAACTGTTGTTCGAGAAGTTCGGCGAACTCAATCCCCTGACCATGCGCTTCACCGACTTGCACAAGGCCGTCTGCGAACTCCCGGATTTCAGCGACGACGCCAAGAAGTCCAACGAGCGGATCCTCGAGGCGATCCAGATGGCGTGGTACGATGAGTGGCAGAGCGAGTACGGCAATTAAGCCACCGTCACCAACCGTCGCCGGCGAATCACGAACCAGGCGATGCCGGCTCCCGCGGCAATGATCGGCAGCCACGGCGCCAACGCCACCGCGACCAGAATGAGCGTCTGACCCACCGTCGTCAAGGCCCCGAGCGAATCGTGAAACGTCCGGCTGATCGTCGCGCCGAAGGCCGGCGTCTGTGGCGGGACGTAGCCGTTGCGCTCGCTAAGCGTCAACGCCACGGTCGCTAGCTCGACTTGGTTACTCAACTTCTGCAGCCGTCCCTGAATCTGCTCGATCTCGCCGCGGACGCGCGTTAGTTCATGCTCGACCTGCAAGACGTCGCTAAGTCGCCCGGCCATTTCCTTGATGATTTGCAGGAGCCGTTCCTCTTCGACCCGCCTGGACTTCACGCGGGCGTCGAGATCGACGAACTGTTCTGACACGTCGTGCGCGTCGCTACGGTTGACGACCGCTTCGCCGACGAGGACCGCCGTGTCCATGAACTTCTGGTATTTGGCTTCGGGCACGCGGACGACCCAGTGGCCGACGCGCGGCGTACCCCGAGTGCCGGTGATATCCGATTGCGTGATCAGGGCCTGATGCGAGTCGATCAGTCCTGCAATCTCCCGCTGGGCGGCGTCAAAGTCATCCGTAATCAGTTCGAGCGTCGCGTTTTGGCTCAGTTTCCGTGGGACCGCCGGCACGTTGGGGGCGGCAGCAGCGACGTCGGGCCGTACCGCCGCCGCGGCGGGGGCCTGCCTCGGAGCGGGAGGCGGCTGGCCCGTCGGTTCGTGCGACGATTTTGCGGCACATCCGAGCGCAGTTGCGACGAGGGCCAAAAAGAAAACGGGCCA
>DATJGQ010001038.1:0-2275 GCA_035494815.1 Gemmataceae bacterium | reverse complement strand
AGAATTCAAAACTCCGGTCGCTGACGCTCCCGGCTCGCCGGCGATTGAAGACCGCACGCCGACTTCGAGGGCCGTCAGCGCCCGCCGCGCGTCGCCGTCACTGACTTCCGCGAAAAAGTCGAACGCCTCCTCGGTCATCTTCACTGGGATGCGACCCAGCCCGCGATCGGGGTCCGTAAGCGCTCGCCGCAGCAGCGACTTGATGTCGTCGCGCGAGAGAGGCTCGAACGTGAAGATCGTGCTGCGGCTCAACAGTGGTGCGTTGATCGCGAAGAACGGGTTCTGCGTCGTCGCCCCGATCAGCGTCACCGTGCCGGCTTCCACGTCCGGCAGCAGCACGTCCTGCTGCGCCTTGTTGAAGCGGTGCAACTCGTCGAGAAACAGAATCGTCCGGCGACCGCCTGTCTCCAGTTCACGGGTCGCTTCTTCCAACACGCCGCGGACCTCTTTCGTGCCGGAGGCCGTCGCGTTGAGGCTCACGAACCGGCATTGTGTCTGATTGGCAATCACGTGTGCCAGAGCCGTTTTGCCGCTCCCGGGCGGACCGTAGAAGACCAGCGAGCCGAGCCGGTCGGCATCGAGCATTCGCCGCAATAGCTTGCCCGTACCGAGGAAGTGCTCTTGGCCGACGAACTCGTCGAGCGTGCGCGGCCGCATCCGGGCCGCTAACGGCTCGGCTCGGCGGCGATTCGCCCGACGGACGTCGTCGAACAGGTCGATGGCGCACCCTTTACTTAGACGTGACGCGAAGCGGAGAACGGGGCC
Source organism: Gemmataceae bacterium (assembly GCA_035494815.1). Lineage (GTDB taxonomy): Bacteria > Planctomycetota > Planctomycetia > Gemmatales > Gemmataceae > DATJGQ01. The sequence continues at coordinate 1,510 of DATJGQ010001038.1, read as the reverse complement.
ACGCCCTATCGATTATACCGGGTGGTGTGTGGCGATTTCATGGGACCTATAGGACTCATGGGACCTATACGTCTCATGCGTTTATTCGCTCGCCGCTGGCACGTACGCCAGCGTGTCGGAACTTGTCCCGTTGGGCTCGCGCGAACCGCCCATCGGCATGAACGTCCCGCTCTCCGAGGACCGCAACAGGCCGCGGCTCTCGTAGCTGCCGAGGTCTTCCAGCAGCACGCCGACGTCCTGGTAGCGCTCATCCTGGTTCCGCGACATCATGCGGCCGATCAACACGCCCAGCGGGGTCGGCAGCTGCGGGGAGACATCACCCAACCGCGGCGCCTTCTCGTGTGCGATCATGTGCAGCAGCGTCGCCGGGTTCGGGTGCTCGAACGGCAACGCCCCGCTGAAGATGTGGAAGAATGTCGTGCCCAATGAAAAGATGTCCGACCGCTCGTCGAGATGGTCGCCCCGCGACTGTTCCGGCGACATGTAGTGCGGGGTGCCGTGGACCGCGTTGGCCGCCTGCCGCGACGGGTCCGCTTTCCGAACGCGTTTGAACAGGCCGAAGTCACAGACTTTGATGTTGCCTTCGGCCGTCAGCAGCAGATTGTGCGGCTTGAGGTCGCTGTGAAGCACCGAATTGCGGTGTGAGTAGCGTAATGCTTCGAGCACCTGGCGGAACCAGCGGAGGCCGAGTTCCAGCGGCGGCGGCCCGTGCCGGTCGAGCCAGCGGGCGAGGTCGCCGCCGGCCTGATACTCCATCGCGATCCACGCCAGAAGGCCATGTCCGCTCGGCTCGGCGCCGGCGGTCAGAACGGGGACGATGTACGGACAGTTGAACTGGGCGAGCACGACCGCCTCGCGGGTGAATCGCGTGGCGAGGTCGTCGTCCGGCCCACTCTCTTCGCGGGCGACTTTAACGGCGACAGTCCGATCGAGGCTCAGCTGCGTCGCCAGATAGATCTCGCTCATGCCGCCGCCGCCGAGCCGGCGTTCGAGCCGGTAGTCGCTGCCGAGGATGGTGCCGATCGTCGCGCGGGGCAGGCCGGCGTCTGACACCTGCGGGTCTGCGGGGATTGGACTGAGCCGCGCCGCGGCGGCCTGCGCTTCCAGGAATTCGCCCGCGGCCAGGTGCATGAAGACGGGCCGCAGTCGGCCGTGTAAGGCAACCGTGATGTCGGTCGCCGGCCGGCTTTCGTTCCGCCCGGTCATGCGCAGCTGGATGACCGCCAGACTCGGCTCGCCGGCGGCGTCCGGCACGTCGTCGTAGCAGGCGATCTGCACGTCCTCGAGGTCAAAACCGTCCGCGGCGAGGGCCGTTGTGATGCACGCGACCGCACCGGACAGGTTGAGGCAACCGACGATGATCTCGTAGACCGGTCCGCCGAGCGGGCGGGTTTCAACCGCGACCGGCTCAGACGCGCCGAGTCCGGCGAGCAGTTTCAGGTGGCGCGCGATTTCGGCCGCAGCGTAACGCTCGAAATAGCTGTTCGGCATGCGGCGGAGGTGCCGTTCG
>DATJGQ010001037.1:0-2534 GCA_035494815.1 Gemmataceae bacterium | reverse complement strand
TGACGAGCAGTTGCGGGGGCTCCTGCGGCTCGACCTGGGCCGTCGGGTCCAGTCGAATGACCCGCAGCAGTTCGGCGCCGGCCGTACGCCAGCGCTCCCGCGCGAGCAGCTCCGCCTGCTGACGGCGGGCGAGTTCCGCCTCTGCACGGACCGCCTCGACCGGCGGTACCAGACCCGTGGCGAGTCGACTCACACGGCGGACCAATTCCTCGGTCCGGCGGGTCGTGTCCTCGGCCCCGGCCAACTCGCCGCGCGCCTGCTCCACGGTGAAGTACGCGTCACTGACCGCGACGAGCGTGTCGTTGGCGGCCGCCTGCAGGTCCGCTTCTCGTGCCCGGAGTGTTTGCCGTGCGGCCAAAGGTGCGAAGATGGCATCGTTCGGGGAAATGACCGCGGCCGTACCAATTCCGGTGCCGGCGCCGAACATCAGGTTGCCGCGACTGACGTCGATGAGCGTGCCGTCGGCGTTCTGGATGCGGCCGTCGTGTCGGGCGTAATCCATGCCGGCGGTGACCGTCGGCACCCATAACACGCGCGCCTGGTTCAGTTGCGCGAGGGCGACGCGGACCCGCTCTCCCGCCGCGGCAATGTCCACCGCATTGGCGTTGGCGAGTTGGAGCGCCGCCGACAACGTGATCGGCAGCCGCCTCATGCCCGGGTCCGGCGACGGAGGAGCGAGTTCCGGCAAGTGAGCCCGGGGCATTTCCGCGGCGGCCGGCTCTCCCGCGACGAGCGGCGTCCGCGTGGCCAAAGCGATGGCGACGACTGCCGCCGCGGCGACCCGATTCCGTTCGAGTCCCGTCATCCAGTCCCCTCAAATTCGACCGGCCGGTAACTTGCGCCGTTTATGCACGCTATTCACTTTATCGGGTTCGGGGGTGCGGGACGTGAACCGAAACAGGACTTTGCGCGAGATGCCGCCACTCACATCGTTTTTGAGCGGCTGCAATCTTCCAAGAGTGTCGCGACCAGCGCCGTCCAGCCAGTCTGGTGGCTCGCGCCGAGGCCCTGGCCGGTGTCGCCGTGGAAGTACTCGTAAAAGAGTACGAGGTCCTTCCAGTGCGGGCCGTCGGCGTACCGACTGTCGGGGCCGTGACACGGGCGGCGGCCTTTTACATCCGGTAGAAACAGCCCCGCTAGCCGCGCCGCGATTCGCGCGGCGACCTCCGCGAGATTCAGCCGCTTGCCGGAACCGGTCGGAAACTCGACGCGGAGGTCGTCGCCGTAGAAGTGATGATACCGCTGCAGCGCCTCAACCAGGAGAAAGTTCACGGGAAACCAGATCGGCCCGCGCCAGTTCGAATTCCCGCCGAACAGGCCGCTGCTCGACTCGCCGGGCTCGTAGGCGACTCGGTACTCCTCGTTCCCCGACCGCCAGACGTACGGCTTCTCGGCGTGGGCCTTTGACAGCGAGCGGATGCCGTGGGGAGAGAGGAATTCGTTCTCGTCCAGAAGGCGCTGGAGGACCCGCTCCAGACGCTGACGGGACGGGATGGCCAGGAGGCGTTTGCCGTCCGCTCCCTCACGGTCGCGGCTCTGATGGTCGTGTCCGGGCTGCGGCTCGCAGTAGGCGATGTGCCGGGCGAGGTCGCGGCGGTTGTCGAGGAACCACTGCATCCGCTTGCAGAACCCGGGGAGCCGCTTCGTCTGTTCGTCGCTGAGCACTTCCACGGCACACAGCGGTAACAGGCCGACCATCGAGCGCACCCGCGTCGGCATGCTCCCGCCGTCCACGTGCAGGTGGTCGTAATAGAAGCCGTCTTCCTCGTCCCACAGGCCGGAGCCGCCGAGCGTGTTCATGGCGTCGGTGATCGCCACGAAGTGCTCGAAGAACTTGCTCGCGAGGTCTTCGTACGACGGGTCCTCGCCGGCGAGCTCGATGGCGATCGCGAGCATGGTCAGGCAGTAAAACGCCATCCACGCCGTCCCGTCGGCCTGCTCGAGGAGTTGCCCGTTGGGCAGCGGCCGCGAGCGGTCGAACAGGCCAATGTTGTCTAGACCGAGGAACCCGCCGGCGAAAAGGTGCCGGCCGTGCACGTCCTTGCGGTTCACCCACCAGGTGAAGTTCAGCAGTAGTTTTTGAAAGCAGCGGGCGAGAAACAGCCGGTCACGGCCCCCCGGCGGGCCGGTCATTTTGTACACGCGCCAGCAGGCCCACGCGTGGACCGGCGGATTTACGTCGGAGAAGTTCCACTCGTAAGCCGCGAGTTGGCCGTTCGGGTGCATGTACCATTCGCGCAAGAGCAGTACCAGCTGCTGTTTGGCGAAGTGCGGCTCGATATGCGCGAACGGCAGCATGTGGAACGCGAGGTCCCACGCGGCGAACCAGGGGTACTCCCACGTGTCCGGCATGGACAGCACGTCCCGGCTAAAGAGGTGCGGCCAGTCGCCATTGCGGATGCCGGAACGGCCCGGCGGCGGTTTCGGCTGTTCGGGATCGCCGGCGAGCCAGTCCTCGACCACGAAGTGATAGAACTGCTTCGACCAGATCAGCCCCGCGTACGACTGACGGGCGACCTGCTTGGCTTCGGGCG
>DATJGQ010001036.1:0-3978 GCA_035494815.1 Gemmataceae bacterium | reverse complement strand
CGACGAGGGCGTCGAGCTCGGCGTCGGCGGTGCGTTTACGATTCAGTTGCAACCGAGGTCGCCCGTGGAACAACGCCTGTCGGAAGACTCCGCCGTCAACCTCGCCGGGGTTGCGCTCGCCCCGCCGCCGGCCGATACCGTCGCGCCGACGGTGATCGCGCCCGCGGACGAGCCGCACGCCCTCGTCCCCGCCGAGTCCGCAGGACAGCTCGCCACCACCGACGGCTCCGGGGCCGCGATGGCACTGGCCTTCGGCCGGATGCAACAGCAGATGGCCGAGCAGTTTCACATGACGATGACCCGCGTCCTCAGCACGTTCCGCGAGATTCACCGCGACCAGATGAAACTGCTGTGGGAGGAGTTGGCCCACGTCCAGAAACTCACGGACGAGCTCGCCGAGATCAAGAGCGAACTGCGGCAATTGCGGACCGAGCCGTCGGCCAAAGCCCGTGACACTTCCACGCTCCCGCCCGCGACGCCGGTCCCGACCGCATCGCCGGTCGCGTCGAGCGAAGTGTCCGCGAAGGCCGGCGACGTGAGGCCGCTTCAGCCGAAGCCGGCGCGACCGACGGAGCGGCCGGCGGCCTCCGCGGCGACGAAAGACGTCCACGGATGGCTCAGCGGCCGCGTCGACGCGATCCAGAAGGAGCGCGACAGCCGGTGGCAAAAGATCTTCAATCTTCTGGGCGGATCGTCTCCGCCCGCCCGCTGACACTCATCACAGTCAGCGACCCTCAGCCACGTCCCAGAGCAATTGAATGTAATCCGCGCGGTTGCGCAGCGGACCGAGTTCCGGGGCCTTCACCATCCGCGGGACGTCGCGGAAGCCGCGCGCGAATGCTTGTCGCAAGACGGCCACAGCATGGGCGGCGTGCCGTTCGGCCGTCGTCGCGTCGGCGTGGGCCGCCGCTGACGCGAAGCCGCCGGCGGCCCTGTAAAGATCCTCACCCGTCGCGTCCGGTGATGCGGCGATGCTTTCGGCCTCATTCACGTCGACAGGCCGCTTTGCGGGCGAGCGCCCCATCGTCATTTTCTTCGCTTTCACGACCGCCAGGTTGATGCGGATCTGGCCCAACGTGCGGCGGTATTCCGGGACGCCGGGATACTCCGCGACCAATCGATCCTCCAGGCGTTGGCCCGCTTGCAAGGCGGTCTCCGCCCTCTCCGTCTCACCCAAAAACTGCAGCACTCGCCCCCAGTTGAGGTAGGTGACGGCCAGTTCGTCGCGATATTCGGGCTCGTCGTGAAAGTGAGGGAGCAATTCTTCGAACCGCGCCGCGGCGGCGCCCAATTCCACTTCCGCCTTTTCCGGCTCGCGCAGTTCGAAGTAGAGGTTGCCGATGTCGGTCCGACTGCGGGCGAACTCCCAGTGGAAGACGGCGGCGGCCGGCTTGTCGGTGACGGACGGGAATTGTGCGACCAGCTTTTCCAACAGGTCGAGAGCCATCCGGAAACATTTTGCCGCGTCGGGCCGCTTGCCCTGTTGGCGGAGCAGGATGCCGAGGCTGCGTTGCGTGAAGGCCAACTGGCTCCGATAATCGGGATCGTCCGGTTTCTCCCTCAGTAGCTCCTCCCTGATGTCCACGGAGGCGCGAAACGCTTTCTCGGCGGCCGGCAGCTCGACCAGACCGGCGAGGACGTTCCCGCGGTTGTGGTGGACCCTCGCCAGCTCGATCCTGTAATCGGTCCGTTCCGGCAATGTGACGGCCAGACCGGTGAACAGTTCCTCGGCCTGGCGATAAGCTTCGTCGGCTTCCCGCAAATGTCCGAGTTGAAAATTGATGACGCCCAACCGGTGGGACGCGTTGGCCAACCGCTCGCGGCCGTCGCGGTCGTCGCCCGGTTCGTTCGCGAACTTCCGGTAATAGCCGAGGGCGCGGTCCAGGAATTGCCGCTGCGCCGGCGTGAGCGCCTTCTGGGCCTTGAGTTCACCTTCCGTAAATTCCGACGTCATGTCGTCGAGCGCCTGGCGGGTGTAATCCCGCGCTTCCACGGCCCGGGCGAGTTGGTCCTTGATTTCGTGCCGGGACTTCTCGCTCTGCACGAGAAGGACGCCGAGGCTGACGAGGCCCGTGATCACGACGGCGGCCAGGCCGGCCACCAGCGTCCGGTGCCGTTTCATTCGTCGCAGGAGACGGACGCGGATCGGTTCGCGATAGGCCGACACTCGCTCGTCGGCGAGCCAGCGTTCGAGGTCGGCGGCCAGCGCGTCCGCCGTCGGATACCGTCCGGCCGGGTCGAGGCTCATCGCCTTGAGACAGATCGCCTCCAGCGGTTTGGGCACGCTCGGACAAATGTCCCGGGGAGGGACGAACACACCCCGCCGCACGCGGTCAAGGATTTCGACCACGTCGCCGGTTTGCGGCGGTCGGCCGGTCAAAAGGTCGTACAAGGTCGCGCCGAGGCTGTAGATATCGCTGGGCGGCCCGAGTCGGTCGAGCCGCCCGTCGGCCTGTTCGGGGCTCATGTACGCGGGCGTTCCCAACGCCTGGCCCATCTCGGTCGCCGACGAGTCCGAGCCGGAGCGCGGCTGCAACGTCTGCTCGCCGTCGGGCGTCGGCTCGTGTCGCCCGACCGTCTTGGCCAGACCCCAATCGACGACGAGTGTCTCGCCAAACTTACCGAGCATAACGTTCGACGGCTTGAGGTCGCGATGGATCACGCCCCGGCTGTGCGCGTAGGCCACCGCCTGGCAGACGCCGTTGAAGCGACTCAACAGTTGCCGAAAAGGGAGCGATTCGAATTGCCTCTTCGCCGCGTGCGGCTTTGCGTCCGCGTCATGAAATCGCGTGATCGCCTCTCGGAGGCTCTCGCCCTGAATGAACCGCATTGCGTAATAAGGTCGGCCGTCCGGATGCGCGCCCAGCCCGTAGACCGGCACGATCCCCGGGTGCTCCAATCCGCCGGTGATTTCCGCCTCCAGCACGAACCGCGTGCGGCTGTCCGCGTGGTCGGCGTAGCGCGCCTGGATCTCCTTGAGGGCGACGTGGCGGCCGAGTTCCATGTCCTCCGCGATGAACACCTCGCCGAGCCCCCCGCGGGCATGCGGCCTAAGCACGCGATAGCGCGGCCCGGAAACCATGCCCGACGGCGGCGGGGGGGCCGCCTGTTGCGGCAGAGTCTTGACGGAGTCGGCGGCGAACTGCGCAGTCGTGGACGTTGACATGGCGCGGCAACCTTAACGAGTCGGACGGAGACTGACCGATGAGAGTAACGGGTCGGCCGGCCGCCCGCAACCGGCAGGAAATTCGCGCGCAACTCGGGCGTGACCGGGCAGTATGCTGGGTAGTCACCCGGTTCGCCCCGGAGCGCGGCCCATGTCCGCAGCGACGCACTTACTGTCGATCCTCCGTCGCCTGCCGAGTCCGACGCCGGACGCCGACTTGGTCCGCGAGTACGTCGCCGGGCGGGGCGAGGAACCGTTCCGGCAGTTGGTGGCGCGTCACGGGCCGATGGTGCTTCGCTTGTGCCGGCACCTGCTCGGGGATAGCCACGCCGCGGAGGACGCATTCCAGGCGACGTTTCTGATACTCGCACGCAAGGCGGCCGGGCTTCGCAGTCCGGACGCGGTGGCCGCGTGGCTCTACGGCGTCGCGCGGCGCGTCTGTGTCAAAGCGCGTCGCGCGACTGCCCGTCAGAATGCCGCTGAGGCCCGCGCCGTGCCTCGGCAGCCGAGCGATCCGGTCGCGGACGTGAGTGCCCGCGAACTGTTGGTCGCGCTGGACGCCGAACTCGTCCGCCTGCCCATGAGGTATCAGGAGCCGCTACGGCTGCTGTACTGGCAAGGCCTGACGCACGCGGACGCCGCCCGGCGGCTGGGTCTGTCCGCCGGCGCCCTGCACGGCAGGCTCGATCGCGGTCGCAAACGCCTGGCCGATCGCCTTCGCCGACGGGGTCTCGCCCCCGACGGCACCGACCGGGCCCTGCTGCTGGCGGCGACCGGAACGGCCGCGATTCCGTCGGACCTGCTTGCCCGCA
>DATJGQ010001035.1:0-3641 GCA_035494815.1 Gemmataceae bacterium | reverse complement strand
CTCGTCGCTGGACTGGGTGCCCACGTTCGTGGAAATCGCCGGCGGCCCCAAGGGCAATGACCTCAACAAGCAGATCATGGCCGGGAAGTACGAGGGCATCGTGAAGACCAAGCTCGATGGCTTCAACCAGCTCTCCTACCTCCAGGGTCAGTCGGCGAGCAATCGCGATACGTTCTTCTATTACCAGGGCCGACTCCCCTCGGCCGTGCGCTACAAGAACTGGAAGTTCTACTACACCATGATGGGCTCCACCGGCACCTCTGCTCTTGACGCGCCTGTGACGTACCACTGGACCCAGCTCCAGAACATCATGCGCGATCCGTTCGAGAACAACGTCGGGGCAGAGCAGAAGGGTGCGTTCTCGGTTGCGGGCGCACTTGCCTCGCCGAGCACGGCGTACATTTACGACTGGAACCTCCTGCCCATCGGCCAATTGCTGTGGGAGAAGGAACTCATGTCCTACGTCGACTACCCGCCGCTCCAGATGGCGGCGAGCTACAACCTCGAGCAGGTCTTGCAGCAAATCAGGGAGATGGGTCACAGGCACCCGAGCCAGTGACCGGTTCGGACGGGCATGGCCTGGAACGGCGGGTGGCGCCTCGTCGGCCACCTCGCGAACGCAAGTCTTGTGCGAGCGCCTCGCCCGGGCGGGGCGCTCGCGGTTTGCTTTTTCTCCAACAATTCATCCCCGTTCGGAGAGCGCGACATGAGCACCAGAATGCCCCGCATCCTAGCCGGCGGGGTCATCGCCGCTCTGACCATCGGCGTCTTATACGCCCGCGACCCACAGAATCCAAAGTCATCCCCCGCGTCCCGTCCGGGCGACGAGGACGCGATCCGCGCGACCGCCCGCGATTTTGCCGCGGCCTTCAACAAGGGCGACGCCAACGCGATCGCCGCGCAATGGACCGAGAACGGCGAGTGCATTGACGCGGATGGCACGATGGTCCGCGGCCGCGCCGACATCGAACAGGCTTTCGGCGAGTACTTCAAGGAGCACCCGAAGACCAAGATCGAGGTGCTGATCCGTTCGATCCGTTTCCCGGCGCCCGATCTGGCGGTCGAAGAGGGGATTCTCCGGCAGGCCGGTGGAGGCAAGAAACTCCCGGCGACATCTCTCTACAGCGTGACGCACGTCCGCACCGGCGGCCGCTGGCTGGCGGCCGTCTCCCGAGAATGGGGCGCGGGACAGGATCGACTCGAAGACTTGGATTGGCTCGTCGGCCAGTGGAAGGCGACGGTCAAGGACCAGGAGGTCACGCTCACGTTCACGCGGGACGGCGAGAAGCCGTTCATTGTCGGGAAGTTCACGAGGCGTTCCGGGAGCAAGCCGCCCGAGTCCGGCACGATGCAAATCGGACTCGACCCACAGACCGGCCAACTACGCGCGTGGCACTTCGACGAAGGTGGCGGCCACGGCCAGTCGCTGTGGGTCCGCGACGGCACGAACTGGGTGCAGGACGCGATCGGCGTACTCGGGGACGGAACCGAGACGGCTTCCGTGAACATCCTCGGTCGGGTCAACCCGAACGAGATTACGTGGCGTTCGATCGACCGCGTGATTGGCGGGCAGGCGTTGCCCGACACCGTCCCGATCCGGCTGAGCCGCGTCGCTGCGGCGAAATGACCGTCGGCCTCTTGGGTCAGTTCGAAAGTAGTCCGCACACTCCGTGTGCGGAAACCGGCACACGGAGTGTGCCGGCTACTTTTAATCACTCGAACGGAACGTGGCACTTCAACTCGGAAAGTAGGGCGCGATGAAACGCTTCATGACATACATCGTCGTGGGATTGACGCTGTGTATGTGCTCGGGCGGCACGGCCGACGGTCGCGGCTTCGGAGGCTTTCGTGGCGGCTTCGGTGGCGGGTTCGGAGGGGGCGGCTTTGGCGGCGGGTTCCACTATGGTGGCGGCGGCTTCGGCGGCGGGTCCTTCTCAGGCTCCCGTTCCATCGGCGGTTATTCCAATTTTCGTGGCGGCGGCGGGTTTAGTAGCTACGACCGAAGTTTCGACACCGCCCGCGGCGGCTCGATTTCGACCGAGGGCGTTCGCGGCGGCGGGTACAGTCGTTTCGGCGGCGGGTTCGGCGGCGGCATGCGCGAAACGATCGTCAGCGGGCCGGGCGGTCGGACTTATTCCGGGTCGAGTGCCCGCGGCGTGGCCGTCGGCCCGTACGGCCGCACGGTCGGCGGCGCGGAGCACGTCGGGACGGCCACTGGCCCGCGTGGGACAGTCGCCGGCGGCTGGCAGTCGGCTTTCATCAGTCCCCACTTTCCGACCGACGCCGGGCTGGCCCACTATACGTCCGTCGGTGCTGCCGGAGTCGGGCATTCGACCGCCTACTGGTCGCACGGGTACATGGCCACGACTGGCGGTTATGTCCGAAACGGGTTTGGCTACTACCACTGCTTCAACCCCGCCTGGTACGCGGCCCACCCGGGCTGCTGGTACGCGTCGGGGTGGGCCGCCGGCGCCGCGTGGGCCACAGCCACCTGGGCGGCGCTCGACGGCTACTGCGGATTCGCGGGCGAACAGCCATACACCTACGACTACGGGTCAGACGTCGTCTACCAGGACAACAACGTCTACATCGGCGGCAAAGACGCCGGCACGGCGGAGCAGTACGCGCAGCAGGCGACGAACATCGCCGTTCAGGGCCAGACCACGGACGTCCCGCCGACGGCCGACTGGAAGCCGCTGGGCGTTTTTGCGCTCGTCCCCGGCGACCAGAAAACCTCCAACAACCTCTTCCAGCTTGCCGTGGACAGGCAGGGCGTCATCCGCGGCAACTACTACGACGGCGTGAGGGACACGACGACCCCGGTCTACGGATCGGTTGACAAGAAGAATCAGCGCGCCGCCTGGACGATCGGCAAGACTAAAGACCGCGTGTTCGAGGCGGGCCTTTACAACCTGACTCAATCCGAAGCGACGGTGCTGGTGCACATGGGCACCGAGAAGACACAGCAATGGCTGCTGGTGCGGGTGGAGCAGCCCGCGGCCGGCAAGTGATTATCAGTTATTCAAAATACATCACGGGAGGTTCGCATGTTGAAAGGCAGAAAACTCCAGGCCGCTATCGTCCTCTCGGCCGGCGTTGTGCTGGGCCACCGTGCTGCAAGCGGAGATCTCAGGCTCGACAGTCCGGTCGGCGCTGCCCCTCAGGACGGCAAGGCAGGTGCCGCGAAAACTGCCGGCGTGCCAGGCTCGCCGGACGCCACTCAGACGATCGACGGTCGGTATCTGCCGAACCCGTCGCCCAAGTTCGGCGGCGTCATCAACCCGAGCGCCAAAGACTCTATTGGCCTCCGACGACGGTCCCCCCCAAAGGGGCACCCAACATTCTGTTGATCATGACCGACGACCAGGGCTTTGCTGCTGTTTTCCGCGTCGATAGTGCTCTTCGCGGCGCTGGCCTGGGACGTGAACGGCAAGTGGACGTCGCTAGCGGTCGCGGTTTGCCTTCTGTTGACGGCAATGACCGCCCTCTACGGGTTCATCGCCTACCACTTCCCCGGCGCGCTCGCCGTCGTGGCCCTCTTGCTCGGGCTTCTGTTGACGATCGGCGGGCTGTCGGCGGACACATACCGGTTTCCCGGACTGGGCGAGTTTTACGACGCCGCCGAGCGGCCCGGCCTGGAG
>DATJGQ010001034.1:0-3687 GCA_035494815.1 Gemmataceae bacterium | reverse complement strand
CCGCCATCGTCTTCGCTTCGATCGTCGCGGCCACGTAGCCCCGTGAGCATCTGATGCCCACCTCCGTCGATGTGGGCCCGCCGCATGCCGGCTCGTCCCGTCAATTATTCCGCCGATTGATTAGGCGATCATTGCCGCTATCCTGACACGGCCGAGCCGGTCGATGTTGTAGTATGCTACTCCCATGTTGACCGTCCCCGAGGCCGCCCGCCGCGTGCGTTGCAACCCGGAGACTGTCCGGCGCTGGATCCGATCGGGCCGTCTCCCGTCGCGTCGCGCCGGGACACAGCACCTCATCGAGGAGTCGGATCTGCTGACGCTCGTCCCGCCGGCCGCGATTCGCCTGCCTGTGGCCTGGCGCAGGACGGCCACGGGTGAGCCGATGCCCGACGTCGTCCGCGCCGTCCGCCGTTCGCGCGAAGGGCGCTGACCCGTGATCGTCCTCGACGCCAGTGCGGCCGTCCATGCGTGTCTCGCGGCCGACGGTTTCGACCTGTTCGGCAACGCGCGCCTCATCGCGCCTGCGCTATTTTGGTCCGAGGTGTCGTCGGCGTTGCACGAGATGCGCTGGCGCAAGGAGATCTCCGAGGACCTGGCCGATATCGCGTTCGAACGGCTGGTCGCGGCTCCCGTGTCGCCGCGCAGTCCGAAGCGGCTGCGCCGCGAAGCGTGGCGGATCGCCGAGGAGTTCGGCTGGATGAAGACGTACGACGCCGAGTACGTCGCGCTCGCACGGATTGGACGATGCCGCCTCTTCACGGTGGACGCTCGACTGCGCCGGGGCGCCGGCCACGTGGTGCCGATCATCGGGCCGGGAGATCTCTAGCTCCGGCCGCCGCAGTCTTCTTCGCGCTCCGTCGGCGACCGGTCGGCGAACCGGACCGACCAGGACCGATCTCGGCTATATAATCCAGGCGCAGCTTCTGAATGCTCACGCCAGGCATGCGCCTCGGGCCGTTCGAAATCCTGGGTCCTCTTGGGGCGGGGGGCATGGGAGAGGTGTATCGCGCGCGCGATCCTCGCCTCGGGCGCGACGTCGCGATCAAAGTGCTGCCGCCCGGCTCCTCGCGTGAAGCCGACCGTCTGCTACGCTTCGAGCAGGAAGCGCGCGCCGCCGCGGCGCTGAACCATCCCAACATCCTCGCCGTCCACGACATCGGCAGCCACGAAGAGTCGCCGTACATCGTCGCGGAGGTCCTGGAAGGAGCGACGCTGCGCGAGCGGCTGACCCACGAGGCGATTCCCGTGCGGAAGGCCGTCGAGTACGCGGTGCAAATCGCCCGTGGCCTCGCGGCCGCCCACGACAAGGGGATCGTGCATCGTGATCTGAAGCCGGAGAATATCTTCGTCACCTCGGACGGGCACGTGAAGATTCTCGACTTCGGCCTGGCCAAGCTCACGCAGAAAGATCCCGCGGCGACGACCGTGACCGAGCTTCCGACAACACCGAACACGAATCCAGGCCTGGTGCTCGGAACCGTCGGCTACATGGCGCCCGAGCAGGTGCGCGGCCTTGCAGCCGACCATCGTGCGGACGTGTTCGCGTTGGGCGCGATCCTGTACGAAATGCTGGCGCGGCAGCGGGCGTTCAAGCGCGACACCTCGGCCGACACGATGACCGCGATCCTCAAGGAGGATCCTCCGGATCTAACCGTCGGCGATCGACACATCCCGCCAGGGCTGGCGCGCATCGTCGATCGCTGCCTGGAGAAATCTCCCGCGGCGCGTTTCCAGTCGACCGGCGATCTCGCATTTGCCCTCGAAGCGCTCTCGTCGCACTCTGGCGCCGAACCGGCGATTGCAGCAACGACGTCGACCTCGAAAACGCCAAGCCGACTCCCGTGGGCGTTGGTCGCGGTGCTTGGCCTGGTCTCAGTGACCGCCGTGTCCTTCGGAGCCTTCACGTATTTCCACCGCACCTCCCCCGATGCGCAGGCGACCCGGTTTTTCTTGTCGCCGCCTGAGGGATGGACTCTGCCGCTGCAAACCGCTCAGGGCGGCGCCCTCGCAGCCGTCGGCCCACTCGCGGTCTCTCCGGACGGCCATCGCGTCGCGTTCGTCGCACGGAACGCGTCGGGCAATAACATGATCTGGACGCGATCGCTCGATACGCTCGCCGCGCAAGCGCTCCCAGGGACCGAAGGGGCCAGATCGCCGTTCTGGTCGCCCGACAGCCGGTCGCTCGGGTTCTTTGCGCAAGGGAAGCTGAGGAAGGTCGACGTCTCGGGTGGCCCTCCCGTGGCGTTGTGCGACGCGGCGCCGGGAATCAGCGGCGCCTGGGGCGACGGGGTCATCGTCTTTTCCGGGGCGGGCGGGACGCCGCTTCAGCAGGTTTCGGCCGCAGGCGGTACGCCGAGTCCTGTGACTAAGCTCGGCGAGGGCGAAGCCGGTCACGCGCGACCGAGCTTTCTGCCCGACGGCCGGCATTTCGTCTACCGGGCCACCGCTGGACCGAACGCCCCGCGAGGTCCGGTGTTTGTGGCCTCGCTCGGGTCGACGGAGCGGACTCGCCTGATGGACGTCGAATCGACCAACGTCGTCTACTCGCAGCGTCATCTGCTCTTTCTTCGCGAGGCCGCGCTCATGGCACAGCCGTTCGATCCTGATCGGCTGACCGCCACCGGCGAGGCGTTTCCGGTTGCAGAGCAGATCCAGAGGTTTGGCTCGCCGCCATACGGGTTCTTTTCCGCGTCGGACGCCGGCGTGCTCGTGTATCAGACTGGCGTGGCCGTTGGCGGGGCACAGCTCACGTGGCTCGACCGCGCCGGCATGTCTCTGGCGACGGTCGGCAGTCCGACCGCTTACGGGGACCTTGCCCTTTCTTTGGACGGGAAGAAGGCGGCGGTCAGTCTCGTCGATTCCCAACGCAATGAGGACATCTGGCTGCTTGATCTCGATCGTGGCGGTCTGCCGACCCGCTTTTCGTTCGACGCGGCCCGGGACGTTGCGCCTGTTTTCTCACAGGACGGTAGCCGAGTCGCCTTCGCTTCCAACCGAAAGGGATCCACACCGGCCGCACGATTCGACCTGTACCAGAAGCCTTCGAACGGCATTGGCGGCGAGGAGGTGCTGGCGGCCGACAACCTGAGCAAGATTCCGACGAGCTGGTCGCCCGACGGACGTTTCCTCCTCTATACGCTCCAGACCAACCAGAGCTTCGACGATGTGTGGATCCTGCCGCTGTCCGGCGATCGGAAGCCGATTCCCTTCCTTCAGACGCGGTTCAACGAGGGACAGGGTCAGTTTTCGCCCGATGGGCGCTGGATTGCGTACGTCTCGAACGAGTCGGGGCCGGACGAGGTGTATGTGGCTTCTTTCCAGGGTCCGGGCGGAGCTCCGGGCGGCAAGTGGCAGGTGTCAACCAGCGGCGGCACCCAGCCGCGCTGGCGCGGCGACGGGAAGGAGATTTTCTTCGTCAGTCCTGCTCCCGAGAATACGTTGATGGCCGCGACGGTGACCGCCCGCGATTCTGGATTCGAAGTGGGCGCGATCAAACCGCTGTTTGCTGTTCGCCCGTCCGGGACGCCGCGGAACAGTTATCAGGTCTCCGCTGACGGCCAGCGGTTTCTCGTCAACATGGGCCCGGTCCAGTCGGCCACGCCGACGCCGATTACGGTCGTCGTCAACTGGACAGCGGGGCTGAAGAAATAGTGTTGACGACCTGCTGACATGGTCTGATGACCAGCG
>DATJGQ010001033.1:0-7879 GCA_035494815.1 Gemmataceae bacterium | reverse complement strand
TGACGGTCGCGGCTCTGATCTTATCAAGGGATGCCCAGCACCTTTTTATCCTCCGCCCAGAGCCGTTCCAACTCGGCGCGATCGGGAATATCGCTCCGCTGAACTCGGTATCCTTGACCCGCGGCCTTGCGAACCGCGTCCGCCTGATTTTGCGGCCACTCGGGCGTGCCGACGAGAAAATCCTTGTACGCCAGGAAGCGACGGTAGAACTCCTTGTCGACCAGCGGCCGGCTGTGGATCAGTGCGGTGTCACGCAGGCGGGCGCCGAACACCGTCTCGTCCCGCACCGCGGCGAGGACCCGCCCTTTGTCCTTGGCTCGCGCCGCCTCCTCCAGGCGAACCCGCAAGTACAGATAATGGGCGTAGAGCCGCAACTGATCGACGCGGGCCCGGTACTCTGGCCGATCCTTCACCAAGCCGGCCGCCTCGTCGAGGTCGCGATAGGCAGCGGTCAATGTCTCTCGATTAAACTCCTCGGGCGTTCCTTGCTCCGCCGCCAACTCGTCCCCAACAGGCTTGGACGCTGTCGCACGCGCCGCCGACGGCTTCGTACGGACGGCCGCGTACGGGCCCCACCAGCGCACATAGTACCGCTCCATCGGCAACGCCGCCGGGCCGAACGCCTTGTCGTAGAAGTCTCCGATCAGCGCCTTCGGGTCTTCATGAACGTTCCACATCAATCGCGCGGCCAGGTAGTATCCCAGGCCGCGCGGCCCCCAGTTGCAACTCGACTCGCCATTGACCGACTGCACGTTCGATTTCTGGTAGAAGCGCAAGTCGTTGACGAGCCGCGGCAGCGACAGGTCGCCTTTTGTAATTGCCGGGTAGTCCCAGTCCCACTGGTAGACGCTGAAATAACCGCGGATGCCGGATTGGACGCCGATCTTATGGAAGGCGTCCAACTGTTCGTTGAGGGTGAGCGGCGTCCGCCGGAACGCCGTCGTCGTCTGCAGGAAGATGTTCGGATGGAGCTTGAACGACGGCGGGTGCGAGTACGCACTGTACGCATAACAACCGACCAGCGTCTTCGGATACTGGGCGGCGACCGCCGTCGCCACCTGGTTGACGAAACGGAAGAGGTTCTCCGAAGTCACGTTGATCAGCACACCGTCGGGCCGTCGGGCGAACGTCGTCCCGTGCTCCTGATACGGCTTGCCGCCCTGACAGACGGCCATGCACCGCTCGCACTCGCAGTAACCCAGGCCGTCGGGCGGCGTCATGGAGATCATCGGCGTGCCGCGGGCGGCCTGCGCGAGTGACGACTCGATCGCCCGTCGCACGACGTCCGGATGTGAGTAGCACGGTTTCGACGCCTTGCGCTGGCCATTTACAAGCGCGAACCAGTCCGGGTGTTTGGCGAAATCCGCCTTCGGGTCGAGGCCGTGCCACGTGTGGCCGATCGTGATCGGGATCGGCCCGCCCGTGCGGTTGTGTCGCTCCCATGCGATGAGGTCACGGGCGCAGACCGGCGACCCGCCGAAGCCGTACCAGATTTTTCGTTGTAGAGCGAAGCTGGGGACCTGTCGTTCGTCCCAACTTCCGGAAATCGTTTTGTTGTGCGGCACGACTTCCCACGTCTTGCCGGGGAAGAACCAACGGCAGCCGAGTGAGTACAAAAGTGTCGCGACCGCGTGCCGGACCCCCGGCGACTCGCGCGCGATCAGAAACAGGTTCTTGCCGTCGTTCTTGAGAATGAAGCCTTCGGTACCCAGTTGATCGACGCCGTCGAACTTCCGCCAGGGAAAGTCCGAAGCGAGCCCGACGTAAATGCCGGGCAGCCCTTCGCGCGCCTGCTCGACTTTCGGCTCGGCCCCGCTGATTTCTTTGAGGGACTGGCGAAGCTCGTCGACGGGTTGCTTGACACTCCCGGCAAGAATGGGAAGTTGCGCGACACCGTCCTTCGTCAGGACAACGGTGGTCGTAGGCTGAGCGACTCCGTTCGCCGAACCAAGAGAAGCGATTAAGAGTGTGGCAGCGAAGTTGCGAAAGTTCATCGAATTGGCCTCAAGTAGGTCACGCTGTGCGTGGCTGTTTTATTCGTCAGGCAGAGCCTGACTTACGCGACGCCCGAAATCTTTCTTGACCTGCTATCGGCTTTACCTATGCTCCCGCGCCCCGGAGCCAGAAGCCGCCGTCTACCAGCAGCAACGTGCCCGTGATGTAGTCGGCGTCGCTGGAACAGAGAAACGCGGCCGCCTTGCCGATGTCTTCGGGCGTGCCGAGCCGGCCCCACGGCAGCGTCGGGGCCGCCTCCCGGATCGCGTCGCTGCCGAACGTCTCGTGCTCGCCGGGCGTGTCGACCCAGCCCGGCTCGATGACGTTGACGTTGATCCGGTGTTTGGCGAGTTCGGCGGCGATCGTGAACGCCATGTGGTTCAGACCGCTTTTCGCCGCGTTGTAGGCCACACTGCGGGCGTACGGCACACGGGAGTGCACGCTCGAGATGAAGACGATCTTGCCCCCGCCCCCGCGCTCGACCATGTGCCGGGCGACGAACTGGCTCATGTGGAACCCGCCGAAGAGGGTGCCGTGCAGGACGCGGTCGAACGTCGTCGGGTCGTACTCGAGGAAGTCGCCCCGCCGCGAATACGCCGGGTTGCTGACGAGGATGTCGATCCGCCCCAGAGACGCGACCGCCCGCGCGACGATCGACTCGCAGGAGGCGCGCTCGAACGCGTCGCCCGCGACGGCGACCGCCTGGCGGCCAAGCGCCTGGACCTCGGCTACGACTTCCTCCAATTCTGCGGTACATTCGCGATCGTTCACGGCGACGTCCGCCCCCGCGCGGGCTAATTCCAATACGCAGCCACGGCCGATGCCGCGCGCCGCCCCTGTGATCAGGGTTTTTTTTCCCAGAAGCTTCATCCGCAGTCCCTCACTAGACAAGTAGCCGTTCGCCGCTTTACTGTAGCTGGCCTCTGTGAGGCCGGCCTCACAGAGGCCAGGCTACAGTAAAGCAGCCGCCCTTAGGCCGCCGTAGCAAGCGACCGTTCTCCGCGCTAACCGTCCCGCCCCGAGCAGTTACCCATGACCCACTTCTCCTGGCCGATCGACGGCGGCATCATCGGCCTCTACCTGCTCGCCACGATGGTCCTCGGCATCGCCGTGCGACGCGCGGTGCGGCGGGTCGAAGACTTCCTGGTCGCCGGCCGCGAGATGGGGCTCTACCTCGGCATCGCGTCTTTGGCGGCGACCGAGTTTGGCATCGTCACCTGCATGTACACGGCGCAGGCGGGCTACAACCACGGTTTCGCGGGTGCGACGCCGGGAATCGCCCAAGCCGTCGCCATGCTCCTCGTCGGCCTGACAGGCTTTTGCGTCCGGCCGTTGCGCGACGCTGGCGTGCTCACCCTCCCCGAACTGTTCCAGAAGCGGTTCGGCCCGCGCGTCCGTTGGGCGGCCGGCCTGGTGATTGTGCTCGGCGGTCTGCTCAACATGGGCGTCTTTCTCCGCATCGGCGGCGAATTCCTCCTCCTGGTTTGCGGTGTCGAGCTACAGCATCTGGAAATCATGATGACCGCCCTGCTCGTGCTCGTCGCCGTCTACACGATCCTCGGCGGCATGCTCTCCGTCCTCGTGACCGACTGGCTACAGTTCATCGTCATGAGCGTCGGACTGCTCGTCGTGACCGGGTTGGTCCTGTACGACGTCGGGTGGTCTCGACTCGCCGACACGGTGGCGGAGGCTCGCGGCCACGGCGGCTTCAATCCGGTCGCGGCCGCAGACCTCGGCTGGCCGTACATCGCCTTTCAGTGTCTGGTCAACCTGGCCGCCGTCCTGACCTGGCAGACGACGATCGCCCGCGTCCTGTCGGCCAAAGACACGGCGACCGGCCTGCGCGTCTACACGCGGACGAGCTTTTTCTTCGTCTGCCGGTTTCTGATCCCGGGCGTCTGGGGCATCGCGGCCCTGGCGAGCCTCTCGCCGGCGGCGTTCGATCGGCTGCCGCCGGACTTGCGACCGCAGCAATCGCTTTACGCGATGCCGCTCTACCTGGCGTCGCTCGTGCCGCCCGGCATGATGGGCCTGTTGATTGCGGCCATGCTCGCCGCGGACATGTCGACGGATTCCTCGTACATGCTCACCTGGGGCGGCGTGATTTACAACGACCTGCTTGCCCCGTTTCGCCGTGGCCGCTGGCCGGAAGCCCGCGCTCTTCGCTGGAACCGCATGATCCTCGCCCTGATCGGGCTCTTCCTTTTGATCTTCGGCCTATGGTACCCCCTCAAGGGCGATGTCTGGTCGTATCTGACCGTCACCGGCTCGATCTACCTGGCGAGCATGTCGGTGATGCTGATCGCGTGCTGTTACTGGCAGCGGGCGAACGACTGGGGCGCCGCCGGTGCGATTCTGTTTGGGGCACTTTTTCCGATCGCGTTTTTGATCATGGAGCAACTGCCGGCGACGAAGGAGTTCGCTGCGAAGATCGGCCCGCATTGGTCGGGCATCGCCTCATTCGCAGCCGCCGCGGCCGCGATGGTCGTGGGTTCGTTGATGAAACCGGTACCGCTGGGCAACTGAATCAGGGGCACTCGATGTCGGACCTGGACCGCTGGTTTTGGCTGGTTTTGTTCGTCGCGTGTCTGGTCTGGTACTCGACGATCACGATCTACGTGACGGTGCAAGGCTACCACGACATTCGCCAGATGTTGTCCAAGTTGGGCGCGGACCGTGCTACCGCTTCAGACGATTCTTGATCGTCTCGGCGAACGCGCGGGCCGGCCCCTGGGTGAGCGAACCTTTGCGCCAGACGAGATGGATCGTCACGCGGCCGAAATGGCCGCTCAGCGACCGCTCGTGCAAGTCGCGCGACGGCGACCGCGACGGCAATCCGAGAACCAGGCCGATCCCGAAACCCATTTCGACGAACCGGCGGATCACCGCCGTGTAATAGGCCTCGACTTGTCGCGGCTGCGTCTGGAACAAACCGAGGTTCTCCAGTGCGCCGGCCACCGCCGGGTCCGGGATGCTGTCCGGCGCGTTGACGAGCGGAAAGTCGAGCAGGTCGCGCGGGAGCAGCCGGCGTCGCCGGGCCAACGGATGGTCTTTCGGAGTCACCACGATCAAGTCCAGCTCATACGCCGGTTCGAAGATGAGCCGGTGGTTGGCCAGATCGACCGACCGCCGCAATGTTAATCCCAAGTCCGCCCGCCCGGATTCGACCGCAGCGGCGACCTGTTCGACCGGTAGTTCCAGGAATCGGAGCCGAACCTTGGGATTGTGATTCTCGAACTCGCTGATCGACGAAGGCAAGTCTTCGACGAGGATCCGTTGCGTCGCCGCGACGGTAAGCGTCGTCTGGACGCGTCCGAGGGCCTCGCGGATCGTCCGCTCCAGCCCGCCCATGCTCGTAACCAAGGGCGCCGCCAGTTCCGCGACGATCCGGCCGGCGTCCGTCAATCGGCAACCGTGCGCCTGCCGTTCGATCAGTTTCGCGTCGACGGCCCGCTCCAGCGCGTGCACCTGTTCGCAGACTGTCGGCTGCGACAATCCCAGCGACGTGGCTGCGGCGGTGAGGCTTCCCAGCCGCGCGGTCTCGCAAAAGCTGCGAAGCTGTTGCAGCCGGATTTCCTTGTACGTGTGCCGCGACAAGCGGGATGGCATGGCAGACCAGCATAGGCTTGCCCTATTTCTGATCAAGAATTATTTCGGCAAATGCTTCTATGCACCTGAGGCGACAAGTAGTAGCCTGGATGCTTCTCAAGGGGTTTCGGACCGCGCGTCGCTCTTTGCCCACGGATCATTCAGGGCGTCCCATGACTCGGTCGGTCGGCGGCACGAGCCTGATGCTAATCGGGGCCATCGGTTGGCTGGCCCAGACCGGCTGCTCGTCGAAACCATCGCCGAAACGGGAGGATACTGCTGCGATCAACTTGCGGAAGATCGTACAGGGCTACGATCTCGCCGAAGACCGTCTGCACCGCGGGCCCCGCGACGAAGAGGAGCTGAAACGCTACCTCGTGCAGACGGACACGACGATCGATCCCGAGCAGGTCATGCGTTCGCCGCGGGACGGCCAGCCGTATGTCGTGATCTATGGCGCCCGCCTCGACCCCTACGGCCGGGACATCCTGGCGTACGAGCAGGAAGGGTTAGACGGCAATCGCTATGTGATCACGCTTTCGCGCGACGTGAAACTGTTGACCGCCACCGAATTCGCGCATGCCAACTTTGCGAAGGGCCACAAACCGGCCAAGACGAATGAAACGAAACAATGACGTCGCCAATCACGGGTCCGCGATTCAGGAGAATGTTATGAAGTGCACGACTCGCAACGGCCGGTCGGCGTTCACGCTGATCGAGCTACTCGTCGTCATCGCCATTATCGCGGTGCTGATCGGGCTACTATTGCCCGCCGTCCAGAAGGTTCGCGAGGCGGCCGGCCGGGCCAGCTGCTCGAACAACCTCAAGCAGATGGGCCTGGCATTCCACAACTACCACGACGTCTACCAGTCCTTGCCGCTGGCAGGCAACGGGGTTGACGTTCCGCGGGTCATGATAGGCGGTTCTCCTGCGACTGGAAAAGCGCAGAACTGGGGCTGGGCATACCAGATTCTGCCGTTCATCGAGCAGCAGGCTCTCTGGGCGAACCCGAGTGACGACCTTGTCCGCGGGAGTCCGGTCAAGACTTATTTTTGCCCGTCGCGTCGCGGGCCAACAGTGTACGACACGACACCGATCGCCAACGCCACCCGGCCGGGCGGCTTGCGTGCTCAGATCGACTATGCCGTCTCGTGGGGGACCGACAAGCAGAAGGGGACGAACAGCCTTACGCCGCGCAATGACATCCCGCCGTGGACGCTGCAAGGCGTTCCCGATGGGACCTCGAACACCCTCATGGTGTCGGAGCGGTTCATCGCCCCGGCATGGTACGACACCTACGGCGGACCGGAAACGGACGTGTACCGCGGCGGCTACACCGCCGGGTATAACACGACGGGCGTAACGCTCAGCCGGGGCGCCGCATACCAGCCCACGCAAGATCGGCCCTATGCGGGGACTAACGACCTCTATTGCTTCGGATCGCCGCACCCCGGCGCGATGAACGCTGTATTCGCCGACGGGTCGGTCCGGCGCATCCGCTATGACGTAAGTCTCGGCGTGTTCCAGGACGTGTGCCGACCGAACGATGGCAATCCGACCAGCCTGGATGATCTGTAACTCGCCGAATTATAGTACGCCGAACCGATCGAACGCCTCGGTCGCCTTCATACCGCCGCGGATCGCGTCGCGGACCTGGTTCTCGGCGTGAATCTTGTCCCACGCGCGGCGGACCACCGCGGGTTCGATCGCGCGCGGGACCACGACGACCCCGTCGACGTCGGCGACGACAAGATCGCCCGGCGCGAACAGCACGCCATCGATCTCGACGCGGACGTCCAGGTCGATGACGCGCTGGCGGTCCTTACTGTCGTACGGGCTGGTTCCGCGGGCGAAGACGGGGAAACCCATCTGGCGCATGCGAGCCACGTCGCGAACCGCCCCGTCCACGATCACGCCGATACAGCCGGTGTTGCGCGCCGCTGTCGAAAGTAACTCACCCCAGATGCCGGACCGCATTGACCCGGCAGCCGCGGCGATCAGCACGTCGTCCGGCCGACACGTGTCCACGGCCTTCAACTCAAGTTCGTACGGCCGCGGATCGGAGTGCGCCATGTCGGCCCAGAGCGTCGTCTTGCACCGGCCGACGAGGACGCCTTCGCCGGTCAGCGGCCGCAGCGGGACGCGCGGTGACTGATTGCGATACCCTTCCGCGTCGAGGGCGTCACAAACCACGGCGGCGGTGAAGCACTCGCGCATCATGGCCAAGGTGATGAATGGCTTGTCGGATTCTACTGGTTCCATTGACTGAACTGTTGGTGTAATCCGTAGGGTGGGT
>DATJGQ010001032.1:0-4604 GCA_035494815.1 Gemmataceae bacterium | reverse complement strand
AGCTAGGGCGGCATTTTGCTTGGGCGATGGAGCAGGAGGAAATACAAGTCGACGTGCGGCCGCCGCAAGGCATGCCCGACGGTCTGGCCGATCTGCAAAACTACGAGTTGGTAATTCTCTCGAACGTGCCAGCCACGGCCCTGACGCAGCGGCAGATGGAAGTCGCGCGGACCTACGTGCAGGACCTCGGCGGCGGGCTGATCATGCTCGGCGGCGACCAGTCGTTCGGGCTGGGCGGCTACTACAAGACCACGCTCGAAGAGATCCTGCCGGTCCGCAGCGACTTCGAAAAAGAGAAGGAGAAGCCGAGCCTAGCGATGGTGCTGGTCATCGACAAGTCGGGTTCGATGGGCGGGACGAAGATGGAACTGGCCAAGGACGCGGCGAAAGGCGCGGTCGAACTCCTGGGCCCGAACGACAAGGTCGGCGTGATCGCGTTCGAAGGCGAGACCTACTGGGTGTGCGACGTCCAGCCGGCGGGCAACAAGTCCTACATCATGGACAAGATCTCATCGATCGAAGCGGGCGGCGGCACGGTGATGGCACCGGCGATGGAGGCGGCGTTCGAAGCGCTGCGGGACACGGTCGCCAAGCTCAAGCACGTCATCATCCTGACCGACGGCATCTCCTCGCCGGGACCGTTCGAAGAGATCAGCCAGAACATGGCCAACGCCCGGATCACCTGCTCGACCGTCGGCATCAGTTCCGGCGGCGAGGAGGTGGACGAGAAACTGCTCAAGGAGATCGCCACGATCGCCAACGGCCGTTACTACTTCACCGACGACCCGGCGAGCGTGCCGCAAATCTTCGCCAAGGAGACGGTGACGGCGTCGAAGTCGGCGATCAACGAGCAGCCGTTCTTGCCTCAGGTGCTGCGACCGACGCAGGTGCTGAGCGAGATCAGCTTCGCCGACGCGCCGTTTTTGCTCGGCTATGTCACGACGCGGCCCAAACCGACGTGCGAGTTCATCCTCGCGACGGAGAAGGGCGACCCGCTGTTGGCGTGGTGGCGGTACGGGCTCGGGATGACGGTCGCGTTCACCTCGGACGCGAAGAGCCGGTGGGCGGCGGAGTGGCTGTCGTGGCCGGGGTTCAGCAAGTTCTGGGCGCAGGTCGTCCGCCACGCGATGCGCAAGAGTGAAACGAAGGGCGTCAGCGTGCAGGTCGAGCAGAAGGACCGGCAGGCGACTGTGACGCTCGACGCCGTCGACCCGCGCGGGCGGTTCCTCAATAAGGCGGAGACGGAGATGACTGTCATCGACCCGTCTCTCGGGAACAAGAAATTGA
This sequence comes from Gemmataceae bacterium, assembly GCA_035494815.1. Lineage (GTDB taxonomy): Bacteria > Planctomycetota > Planctomycetia > Gemmatales > Gemmataceae > DATJGQ01. The sequence continues at coordinate 3,317 of DATJGQ010001032.1, read as the reverse complement.
CGATGGAGCAGACGGCGCCGGGGCGGTACGTAGCGACGTTCGACACGCCGGCGGCCGGGGCGTATCACGTCGAGATGTCGCAGAAGCTCAACGGGCAGCCGCTGCACCAGCAGTCGCGCGGTCTGGTCGTCGGGTATGCGGAGGAGCTGCGGCTGAAACCGACGAACGAGGACTTGCTGCGAGCCGTGTCGCGGCTGTCGGGGGGAATGTACAATCCGACGCCGGAGCAGGTGTTCCAGGCGCCCGAGAAAATAGCGCAGCGGACGACGCCGTTGTGGCCGTACCTTGTGGTGGCGGCGGCGTTGATGTTCCTCGCGGACGTGGCGTTGCGGCGGATCGATTTCACGCTGTTGTTCGGCCGGCGGTGGGCGGCGGCGCAGTTCGCGCCGGTGCGGCGGTAGCGCGCTCGCGAGTGAGTGGCGTACGCTAAGCCGCAAGTGGCTTGATGGAGGGTTTTGTGAAACTGATTCTCCTGGTCGCGATCTTCTTGTTTGTGGCCGCGCTGCCAATGACGGCCGCCCCGCGCGGTGGCCGCTCCGTCACGGTCGCGACGCACGGGATGGTCGCGGCGAGTCATCCGCTCGCGGCGCAGATCGGGCTCGACGTCCTGAAATCCGGCGGGAACGCGATCGACGCCGCGATCGCCACCAACGCCGCGCTCGGCCTGATGGAGCCGACCATGTGCGGCATCGGCGGCGACCTGTACGCCATCGTCTGGGACGCGAAGACGCAGAAGCTCTACGGGCTCAACGCGAGCGGCCGCTCGCCTTACAAGGCGACGCGCCAGTTCTTCGCCGAGCGCGGCCACGACCAGATCCCGCAATCCGGGCCGCTGAGTTGGTCGGTCCCCGGCTGCGTGGACGGCTGGGCGGAACTCAACAAGCGGTTCGGTAGCCGTCCGCTCGCGCACCTTCTGGAGCAGACGATCCGCTACGCCGAAGAAGGAACGGCGGTGCCCGAGGTGATCGCCGGTTACTGGAAGATCGCCGAGCCGAAATTGCAGGCCGACCCGGGCTCGACCGCCATCTTCCTGCCGCACGGCCGGGCGCCACTGCCGGGCGAAGTGTTCAAGAACCCGGCCCTCGCACGCAGCCTGCGACAAATTGCCGCCGGCGGGCGCGACGCCTATTACCGCGGGCCGATCGCCGAGCAGATCGTGGCGCTGTCGGATAAAGTCGGCGGTCTGTTTACGCTCAAAGACTTCGCCGACCACACGTCGACCTGGGTCGACCCGGTTTCGACGACCTACCGCGGCTACGAGGTCTGGGAGATCCCGCCGCCGGGGCAAGGGATCGCGACGCTGCAGATGCTCAACCTCCTCGAAGGGTTTGATCTCGGCAAGCTCGCCCCGGGCTCGGCGGAGTACTGGCACCTGTTCCTCGAAGCCAAGAAGGTCGCGTTCGCCGATCGCGCCCGCTATTACGCCGATCCGGAGTTCGTGAAGGTGCCGGTCAAGGAGTTGATCTCGAAGCCGTACGCCGCAGCCCGCCGCAAACTGATCGACCCGCGAAAAGCGCTCGCGGAAGTCGAACCGGGCGACGCGAAACTCGGCAAGGCGGACACGGTCTACCTGTGCGCGGTGGACAAGGACCGCAACTGCTGCTCGCTGATCCAGAGCAATTACTTCGGCTTCGGCTCGTACGTCGCCGCGCCGGAACTCGGGTTCGGCATCCAGAACCGCGGCTGCCTGTTCGCGCTCGACGCGAAGCACGCCAACGCACTCGAACCGCACCGCCGGCCGTTCCACACGATCATCCCCGCAATGGTCACGCAACTTGGCAAGCCGCGGTTCGTCTTCGGCGTGATGGGCGGGGACATGCAGCCGCAGGGGCAGGTCGAGGTGCTGTGCAACCTGATCGACTTCCACATGGATGTGCAGCAGGCGGGCGAGGCGGCGCGGCTGGAACACCTCGGCAGCGCAACGCCGACCGGATTACCGGCCGTCGGCGGCCCCGGCCTTGTGGAGGCGGAGCCCGGGATTCCCGCGGACGTGCTGCGCGAGTTGGAACGGCGCGGCCATGTCGTCGTGCGCGTGCCGCGCAACGGCGGCGGCTACCAGGGCATCTGGATCGACCCCACGACCGGCGTGCTCTTCGGCGGGACGGAAGCCCGCAAGGACGGGTGTGCGATCGGCTACTGAGCGCCGCGATCGCTCGTCAGCGGGATGAGCTTGCGATCATTTCCCTCACCCGGCTTGTCAGTTCGGCCGGCCGGAACGGTTTGAGCAACAACGCTTCGCGGCAGCCCGCCTGATCGAGCGGGACCGTGCCCGAGTCGGCGTACCCGGACATAAAGAGCACCGGCAGGTCGCGCCGGTCGGCGTGGATCAGGTCGGCGAGTTCGCGGCCGTCCATCCGTGGCATCGAGATGTCGGTCAGCAGCAGATCGATCCGGCCCGAATGCGTTCGCGCCAGCGCGAGGGCGGACGGGCCGTCGCCAGCGGCCAAAACCGTGAACCCCTCGTGGTCGAGGATGTGCTTAAGCAGACCGCGGACGGCGTCGTCGTCTTCGACGAGCAGGATCGTGCGGGACGTGCCCTGCGGATCGCCGGGTCCTGACGCCCCGGCGTCGTGACGCTCAGACATGGGTCGGTCCGGACCACCAACGGGCGAGACCTGCGGCGGCTCCTCCGAGCCTTGGCCTTTACGGGAATCCGCACATTGTATGTTGGCCCGGACTATTTGCCAGAATCAAAGTGTTTGGTGTTTGGTGTTTGGTGTTTGGTGTTTGGTGTGTGGTGTTTGGTGTTTGGTGTTTGGTGTTTGGTGTTTGGTGTTTGGTGTTTGGTGTTTGGTTGACGAGAGGGCGATTTCTCGGCTAAACACTAAACACTACTCATACGGCGGCGGCGGATAGCTCGGCGGCGCCGGCGGGGGCGGCGGCGGCGTGGGAGTTGGATAGGCGCTGTTCGTCGCCGGAGCGGGCTGGGCGGCCGGCGGCGGGTAGGCGCCGGGCGCGGGCGGCGGATAGTACGGGTACGGATAGGTCGGGACGTAATAGACGGGCGGCTGCGGGTAGTAGATCGGCACCGGGGCGACCACGTAGGGGTGGTAATACCCGTACCCGTAATATGGCCGATAATACGGCAGTCCGATGCCAATGCCGACAGACACCCGGCCGCCGGCCTGGGCCGATTCCCCGAGCAGCGCGGCCACGGCGAGCGCCGCTAGTGCGATTGTGCGCGTCCGCAACATGAACAGTCCTCCATGACAGGCCGGCGCGCGGCGCCGGTGCGAAGCACGAGCCGCGAAAACGTAACAGGTCCGGGGGAAGACGTCCAGCCGAAGAGGAAGCCGTGAGAAGGAACGAAGCTGTTC
>DATJGQ010001031.1:0-6295 GCA_035494815.1 Gemmataceae bacterium | reverse complement strand
TCAGCGGCATGTCGGTGAACACTTCGTACCCGCGGATGCCGTCGTGGAAGCCCCAGGTCTTATCCTGGTCCCAGGGGTACATCGTCCATTTCCCGGTGCCGTAGACGTCGTGGTAGGTGAAGTAGTTGTTGAAGTAACCGTCCCAATGCGAGAGTACCATGTTGACCGCGTAGTAATTGACCATCTGCTCGACGTCGAAATTCCGTTTGATCACCGCCCACTGCTCGTCGCCCTTGGTCTGATTGAGTTGATTGACGAGGCTGACGAGGTCGCCGTGTCCGGTATGCGTGTGGGTCTTCTTTTCGTGCGTGCCGATCACTCCCTGGCCGTACCAGACGCACTTGTACAAATTGCCGCTGGACTTCAAGTGGTTGTGCCGCAGGAACGCTTTGTTCGGCTGCTCGATCAGCAAGTGGTAGCCCATCGGCCGGCCGTCGACCCAGGTGCGGATGAAGTCGGTCCGACAGGCGGCATTGCCCGCCTTGCGATAGACCTCGTAGGCGAGCGGCTCCGCCAGGACGAAGCGGTCCACCCCCTCGAAGATGATGTTGAGAGTCGACATGTCGTCGAGCATGTGGTCCTTGTGGAACCGGACCTTGTGCCCGCCGCCGCGAGGGGTGATGTTGATGAAGTCGAACAGCTCGGGCTCGCCGGTTTTTTGATCGACATAGACGAACGCCGAGCGACCGCGGGCGGGCGGCGTCGATTGGGCGGGCTGCGCCGGCGCGAAGATGCCGAAGATGCCGCGCGGGGCGCTCGCCGCCCGCTCCGCGGGCCCGACGTTGATGATGAAGCCGAACGGGATCCGGCCGACGTCGAATCTGTCGTTGACGTAGAGTGAAACCGCGGGTCGGAGATCGTTCGGGCTGGGGAAGAACCGCTCGCCCCCTTGCGCGTCCACGGCGTGCACGCGGAAGCGAATAATCTGATTCGGTTTCTGACCGGGGATGCGGGCGGCGTAACGGCCGTTCGCCACCTTCGTCATCGGCACGGTCGACTCATCCGACTCCTTCCCGGATGACGCGGTGCGATACCGCAACTCGACGTCGCGCAGCGCCTCGCCGGAACGGACCGCAGCTTCGACCGCGATTGCCTGATCCGGCGCAGCGTGTTGCGGACTGAATCGGAGGTTCGTGATGACCGGCGGCAGCCTGGCGGCGTAATTGGCATTTTTCTTCCCCGGCGTGCCGCCCGGCTTCGGCGGCCCGGTCGGCATCGGCGACGGCGCCCAGTTCTCCGGCACGTCCCCCGCCGTGGTGGGACAAATCCGCTCTAATGACGACGAGTAACCGTCGGCCGCGATCGGCCACGGCGCCTGCGCCTTGTACTTCGCGACATCGACTTTTTTGTCCTTGGCGTCCGCGAGATTGATCGTGTCGCCACTGTGGCTCAGCGTGCTGGCAAACGGCCCGAGTGCGTCGATGCCGTAATACTTTTTGAGCAAGTTCGGGTCTTTGCAGACGACGACGTACCCGTCCGGCTCGATCTTTGTCCCTTGCGGGAATCGGAAGGTGACAGCCTTCGAGAGCTTCCATCCTGAGAGGTCCACGGCCGTCGGGCCGGTGTTGTGGAGTTCGATGAATTGCAGGTTGTCCAAATCGTCCGGGGCGTGATAGAGGATCTCGTTGATGACGACGCCGGCCGGCGCGGGCCCGACGGCCAACACCAGCACGACCACGACAGCCGCGGCACGGACGATGGACATGGCGTCACCGTGTGTGTGATGCGAATCGTGCGATCGCCGACTGAGTGCGCCCGGTGGGACTCGAACCCACGACCCCAAGCTTAAAAGGCTCGTGCTCTACCGACTGAGCTACAGGCGCGAGAACATCGCATTCGTTCATTGTCAGCGGCCACCGCCCCCGGGTCAATGAATGCCTTTCGCGGCGAGCCACCGCTCGGCGTCGAGCGCGGCCATGCAACCGGTCCCGGCGGCGGTGACGGCCTGGCGGTAGTAATCGTCGGCCACGTCGCCCGCGGCAAAGACACCGTCCACGCTGGTAAAGGTTCGCTGCGGCGTCGTCCACCTGATGTAACCGGTGGACGTCAACTCAACCTGGCCTTCCAGGAAATCGGTGTTCGGCGTGTGACCGATCGCGAGGAACAAGCCGGCCGCCTCGACATCCTCGGTCGATTTGTCCTGCACATTTCGCAGCCGCACGCCGGTCACGCCGTTCTTGTCGTCACCGAGGACTTCGTCCACGACGCGGAAATACCGCACGTCGATCTTCGGGTTATCCAGCGCCCGCTGGACCATGATCGGACTGGCGCGGAAGACGTCGCGGCGCAAAACCATGTAGGCCTTGCTCGCGAACTTCGTCAGGTAGGACGCCTCCTCGACCGCGGTGTCGCCGCCGCCGACCACGACCAGTGGCTTGTTTCGAAACCGCGGCAGGGCGCCGTCGCAGACCGCGCACGCCGAGACACCGCGGTTCTTAAAGCGATCTTCGGAGGGCAGACCAAGATAGTTGGCACGAGCCCCGGTCGCGACGATGATCGTGTGCGTTTCGACGACCTGGCCGTCGTGAGCGGTCAGCTTGAACGGGCGGCGCTGAAGGTCCAGCTTCACGATGTCCTTCGTCTCGATGCGAGTGCCGAACTGTTTGGCCTGTTGGCGCATCAGTTCCATCAGTTCGGGACCGTTGATGCCATGCGTCGGTTGGGGCTTGTTGGCCGTTACCCAATACGGGCGATGCTCTTCCGGCAAAGCCGATTCGAGGTACTTTCGAGTGTCGCCGGCGGGCCAGCTCGGGAAGTTCTCGACTTCCGTCGTCAGATTCAGTTGTCCCAGCGGCAGCGTCCCCTGAACGGAATTCTTCTCGCTCGTCGCGTCGCCTTCGAACACGAGCGGTTGGAGATTCGCCCGGGCGGCGTAAATGGCGGCGGTCCAGCCGGCAGGGCCGGAACCGATAATGACGACTTTTTCTGGCATAGGTCCGTGGTCCGTTGGCCGATGTCTGTAGCCCCGAGGGTCGGTGACTGTGTTAAATATAGTGACGACCCGGTCAACAGCAGCGATCGTTAGCCGCCGCAAACCCCGGCGGACGATGGACCAAGGACCAAAGACGGGCCCATGCAACACCTGACCGACTTGCGCGAGATTTTGCGGTACGTCCCGCACTTCCGGGACAAGGTGTTCGTCATCGCGCTCGACGGGGCGGTCGTCGCGGACGAGAATCTCAGCAACCTGTTGCTCGACATCGCGCTCTTGAGGAGCCTGAGTATCGGCGTGGTGCTCGTTCACGGCGCCGGCTTCCAAATCAAACAACTCGCCGCGAGCACCGGCCGCGAGCCAACGAACACCGACGGCACCGGCGTCACGGACGCCGCGACACTCGACATGGCCATGACGGCCGCTAACCGCGTGACGCATGAGATCTTCGAGGGCCTCGCCGCAGTGGATCTGCGCGCCGCCGCGGGCAACGCCCTCGTGGCGCATCCGGCTGGCATTCTTCAAGGCGTCGATCATCAATACACCGGCCGCGTCGAGCGGGTCGATACCGCTCTGCTGCAAGCACTGCTCGAACGTGGCATCTTGCCGGTGATCCCGCCGCTCGGCTGGGACGGTGAAGGACATACCTATCGACTGAACTCCGACGCCGTCGCCATCGAAGTGGCCCTCGCGCTGAAGGCCGTAAAGCTGATCTATCTCGCCCCGAGCGATGGGATTCGACTCGGCGGCCATATCTTACGGCAGATCGGCGTCGACGACGCCGAGGCCCTTCTCAAGAAACAAGGCGGCGGACTGAGCGCCGGCGAAAGATCGAAGCTCGCCCACGCCGTCCGCGCGGCCAAGGGCGGCGTCCCGCGCGTTCACATCATCGACGGCCGGGAACACGAAGGGCTCCTGGCGGAAGTGTTCTCGCACCAGGGGATCGGCACGCTCGTGCATGCCAACGAGTACCAGGCGATCCGCCCGGCGCAAAAACGCGACATCCGAACGATCCACGAGCTCGTCCGCGCCGGCGTGCAAAACGACGAACTCGTGCCGCGTAGTCGGGCTGAAATTGAGCGGACGATCCAGGACTTCTTCGTCTTCGACGTCGATCGCACGCCCGTGGCCTGCATGGCGCTGCACCCGTACCCGGCGACGAAACAAGTCGAACTCGCTTGCCTGTTCGTCGGCGACCGCTTCGCCAACCAGGGTATCGGGGCGAAACTCGTGCAGTACGCGGAGGGCGCGGCCCGCGGCCGCGGGGCCGCGGAACTCTTCTGCCTCTCTACCCAGGCGTTCAATTTCTTCGTCCAAAAGGGCGGATTCCGCCTGGGAACCCCTGACGATTTGCCGCCCGAACGGCGCGAACGTTACGACCGCAGCGGCCGGCGGTCGCAGGTGCTCGTCAAATCGCTCGCCCAGCCGGCTGCCGCCGTCTCGTGACGGAAGTACCGGCTATTCCGGCCCGGTGACGGCGTATCGCCGACTCCGCGAAACCTCCGACCCGCAAAGTTCGATCCGCCGGGCCGATAGTCATTCCGGTGCATTCGCAACCGGAGGACGCAGCCCATGTCGGTCTTCTACCTGCTCCCGGCCCGCCACGTGATCGCCGCGGATTTCCGGCATTACCTCGAGGCCTGGTTCCCCGGCGTGTCGCCGACCGCTGACGTCGCCGACCGATTGGGAGAAATGATTCAGTCGATGGCCGACAACTTTGTCGTCTTCGCCGACGACCTCATTGCGACCGACAGTGTCCTCGCCACTTTGCGGCAGTCCTTCGGCGCCCAACCCGGTGACTGGGTGGTCGATGCGCGCGGCGGGCCGGCCCCGGCGGGCGTCACACGGCCCGTCGGAAGCGTCGGTGCCGACATTTTTCCGGCCCGACTGGCGGCGGCTTGCTAAAATAACGGCATCATCCGTCACACCAGCCCACGGCCGCGGGGACCCATGAGCGACGCAGCGGACAAGTCTAACGACGACCATTGGAGCCGGCTCGCCTCCGAACTCGGACTGGAAGGCGAACCGACGGCTCCGAGTCGCTCTTCCAAGCCGGCTCCGCGGCCGGAACCCACCCACGAACCGGCCGAATTGACCGACCACAAGGAAGACGAGTTCGCCACGCCATCGCGCGGGCGGCGCCGCCGGTCCAGCGCGGAGCGCGAGGCCGATGTGACTGCGCTCACGGAGGGCGAACCGCCTGCGGAACCCGACCTCCTGGATGACGAGCCGCCTCCCGAGAAGCCGCGCCGCGGTCGCAAACCGGCGGACGAAGAGGCCGAGATCGCCGTCGCTGAACCGGACGAGTCCGCCGCGGCGACGGAGGAGCCGGCCGAATCCCCGAAGGACGAAGCGCCCAAGCGGCGCCGTCGTCGTCGCTCGCGCAAACGTCGCGGGGCCGAGCAAGCGGAAACGGTGGCGGCAGAGTCGCCGGAATCGACTGATACAGATGAGGAGACGTCGGACGCCGAAACCACCGCCGAATCGGCCGAGGACGAAGAGCCGGCGCCGGAAGTGATCGCCGACTGGAACGTGCCGTCCTGGAATGACTTGATCGCCTCGCTATACCGCCCGGACCGGTGAGCGCGGGGCCGCACGTTGAGGAGAGGCCATGGCCGACGCCATTATCGACATCGTCGGTCAGGATGACCTGCCGCTGATCGTCGAGCTCTACAACCAGATCTACCGCCCCGCGAAGGACGTCGATTCGTTCCGCCGCCGATTCCGCGGCCGGTACAATGTCCTGCGCATGATCGCCCGCATCCAGGACCGGCCGGTCGGTTTCTTTCTGGGCTTCGAGCTCAAGCCGGCCACTTTCTTCGCCTGGTTCTACGGCGTGCTGCCCGACTTCCGCCGCCAGGGGATCGCGTCGCAACTCATGGACGCGGTCCACGAGTGGGCCAAGGACCACGACTACGAATCGATCCGGCTGGAGTGCCACAACGCCGCCCGGCCGATGCTGCATCTCGCGATCGACATGAACTACATCATCGCCGGCATCCGCTGGGAGCCGGAACGCGCCGACAACCTGGTCATTTGTGAGAAGTCGCTGACGGACTGATTTCCAGGAAGTTTTTCAACAACTTCGGCCCTTCGACCGTCAAAAAGCTCTCCGGGCGAAACTGCACGCCGTGCAGCGGCCACGTCTTATGCCGCACGCCCATGATCTCGCCCTCGTCGGTCCAGGCCGTCACGTCGAACGCCGGGTTCTTGAACGTCTCGCGGCGAATGACGAGGCTGTGATAGCGTGTCGCCTCGAACGGATTCGACAGGCCCGCGAAGACGCCCTTGCCGTCGTGGTGAATCATCGACGTCTTGCCGTGCATGACCCGACTGTTGCGGACGACTTCGCCGCCGAAGACG
>DATJGQ010001030.1:0-5178 GCA_035494815.1 Gemmataceae bacterium | reverse complement strand
TCCTGACACATTTGACAGTCGGTATCCTACACGCCCCTATTCCAGCACGCAACAAACTTTCCGCGTTTTTTTTCTCGAGGGAATGTCGGCATCTTCGCGGCAACTTGCGATGCCCGCAGACCATTGGGCCGGACGATCCATAAAATGCCTCGCGACGCCGTTTTAGCGCGAATGAGTACTGTTGACCCAGCTCGCAGGTGATCGATGCAACGGACGCTGGTATTGCTCAAGCCGGACTGCCTCCACCGTCGCCTGGCCGGTGACGTCCTCGGGCGATTTGAGGCGAAAGGTTTACGGATCGTCGCACTGAAACTCGTGCAAACGAGTCGCACGACGGCCGAGGCGCATTACGCGGTTCACAAGGGCAAACCATTTTACGAGTCGCTGCTCAAGTTCATTACCGCCGGCCCGACAATCGCCGTCGTACTGGAAGGTCGAGAGGCCGTCAGCGTCGTGCGGCACCTGATGGGACCGACCGACGGCACGAAAGCCCCTCCGGCTACGATTCGCGGCGACTACGCCCTGAGCATCCAGAACAACCTGATCCATGGCAGCGATAGTCCGGAGAACGCCGCCACCGAAATTGGCATCTGGTTCCGACCGGAGGAACTCGTGTCTTGGACGGTGACCGACGATCCGTGGGTCGGCGGGTCGTGACCGGTCCGTCTCACCTGGCCGGCGCTCCGACGCCCGAGGCGTCGGGTGAACCGCGGAATTGGTTCTACCTGTTGCTCAACGTGGCGAGCGTGCTGTTCGTCGTCACGGCGCTGGCGTATGCGGTCGTCCCTGTCCTGGAACAGAAGGCGGCCGACGCGGGACATCCCCCTCCGCCTTCGGTACTCCGCGATGCGTTGCACGAGAACGGTTGGCTGTGGCTGTTATGGCAGGCGGTCGCGGTCGTAATCTTGGCACTCACGAGTATGGGGCTGGACCGCTATCGCCGCTGGCGAAGAGAGCGCACGCCCCCATCATCAAATCAATCCTGCTGACCTCACTTTTTCGGACCGACGTGGTATCGTGAGCGGCGTCACAGCGTGGTGAACACCATGAACCCCGCCGCCCGAATCGCCGATCTTCGCAAACAGATCGATCGACACAACTACCTCTACTACGTCGACGCCAAGCCCGAGATTTCCGACCGCGAGTTCGATCGTCTACTCGAAGAACTCCAGGCGCTGGAATCGCAGCATCCGGATCTCGTCACCCCCGACAGTCCCACCCAGCGCGTCGGCGGCCAGCCGATCGAGGGCTTCCGCACGGTCAAGCACCGCGAGCCGATGCTCTCGATCGACAACACGTACAACGCGGAAGAACTTCGCGAGTTTGACGCCCGCGTCCGAAAGCTGCTCGGCAGCGAGCCCGTGACCTACGTCGTCGAACTCAAAATCGACGGCGTCGCCATGTCGCTGACCTACGATCACGGCGCGTTCACCGTGGGAGCGACGCGCGGCGACGGCGAGCGCGGCGACGACGTGACGCACAATCTCCGCACGATCCGCGAAGTCCCCCTCCGCCTCCGCACCGACAAGCCGCCGGCGTTGTTCGAAGCCCGCGGCGAGGTCTACATGACGCGGGCCGATTTGATCCGCGTCAACCGTCAACGCGAGGAGGCCGGCGAGGAACCGTACGCCAACCCGCGAAATCTCTCGGCCGGGTCGCTCAAACTTCTCGATCCCCGACAGTGTGCCGAGCGGCGGCTCCGCTTTTTTTCTTACGCGCTCGCCGCCGTCGACGGCGTCCGCGTCGATTCGCACCACGCGTCGCTGAAGCTGCTTCGGGACTACGGGTTCCCCGTGAACCCGCACATCGAATCGTTCGCCGAAATCGACGCGGTCATCGCCTACTGCGAGAGTTGGGCCGACCGGCGACACGACCTGCCGTACGAAACGGACGGCATGGTCATCAAGGTCGACGATTACGGTCAGCGCCGCCGGCTCGGCGTTCGCAGCAAGTCGCCGCGGTGGACGGTCGCCTACAAGTTCGCGGCCGAGCAGGCGTTGACCCGACTCAACGCGATCGAACTCCAGGTCGGCAAGACCGGCAAGCTGACGCCGGTCGCACGGCTTGACCCGGTCCGCCTCGCAGGGACAACCGTCTCCAACGCCAGCCTCCACAACGCCAGCGAGATCGCTCGCAAGGACATCCGCGTCGGCGACATGGTCGTCGTCGAGAAGGCCGGCGAAATCATCCCCTATGTCGTTCGGAGCGAGGCGTCCGCCCGGACGGGTGGTGAGAAAAAGTTCAGATTCCCCGCGAAATGCCCGGAGTGCGGCGGCACGGTCGAGCCGGACGAGAACGGCGTTTTCTACTACTGCATTAACCCCGCGTGCCCGGCCCAACTGAAAGAGCGACTGCGGAATTATGCCCGCCGCAACGCCATGGACATCGAGGGGCTGGGCGCCGCACTCATCGACCAGGTGGTCGAGGCCGGGCTCGTCCGTTCCATCCCGGATTTGTACCGCCTCACCGCCGAGCAGTTGTTGGAACTGGAACGGATGGGTAAGAAGTCGGCGCAAAATCTGCTCGACGGCATCGCGGCCAGCAAGTCCCGCGGACTCGCCCGACTGCTCACCGGGCTGGGGATCTTGCACGTCGGCGATCATGTCGCCGACCTGCTCGCGCAGGAATTCGGCGACATGGACGCCCTGCTGGCGGCCCCCGAAGAGCGGTTCGCGCAGGTCGAAGGCATCGGCCCTCGGCGGGCGGCGAGCATCCACGCGTTCTTCCAGTCCGCGGACGGACGCAAGACGATCGAAGACCTGGATTCGCTCGGCCTACGGATGACCGAAGAGCGGCGAGTAACCGAGTCGGCCTCCGGCATCGCCGGAAAGACCATCGTCGTGACGGGCACGCTGGAGAAATACGGCCGCGAAGAGGTCGAGGCGCTGATTAAACAGCACGGCGGCAAGCCGTCCGGGAGCGTCTCGAAGAAGACCGATTTCGTCGTCGCCGGCGAAAAGGCGGGCGGCAAACTCGATAAGGCGAAGCAGCTCGGCGTTCCGGTGCTGACCGAAGCCGAATTCGATAAACTCATCGGGAAGTGAACTGTCCCTAACCGCCACACAGCATGTCACACACGTCGATCCGGTTCGTCGCGGCCCTGGTCCTCTTCGCACTCGCTCCGTTGGCGGTCGCCGACTCGCCGCCGAAACGGCCGATGACGTTCGAGGACCTGTGGGCCGTCCGCCGGGTCGGCGCCCCCTCAATGGCCCCGGACGGCAAGTGGTGCGTCGTCGATGTCACGACTTATGATGTCGAGAAGGACGACAGCACGTCGGAGTTGTGGCTGCTGGCGACCGACGGCAAATCGCAGCGTCAACTGACGAGTTCTGGTGGCAAGAATACGGGCCCGGTTTGGTCGCCGAACGGCCAGTCGATCGCCTTCGTCTCCGAGCGAGGGAACGACGAGTCGGCGCAGGTTTACGTCATCACGCCGACCGGCGGCGAGGCCCGACGATTGACGCACATGCCGATGGCCCCGGCCGCGCTCAAGTGGGCCGCCGATTCGTCGAAGGTGTTTTGCATCGGCTGGACGTGGCCCGACACGCCGACCGACGACGCCTACAAGAAAAAGGAAAAGGGTCTCAAAGACGCCAAGAGCAAGGCCTTCGTCATCGACGACGCGGCGTTCCGCTACTGGGACAAATGGATCGCCGACGGCAAACGGCCAAACGTGTTCGCCGTCGATGCGAAAACCGGCGATCACAAGAACCTGCTGGCCGGAGCGGGAAAGCACCTGCCGCCTTACGAGCCGACGGCTCACGATTACGACATCTCGCCCGACGGCAAGGAACTCTGCTTCGTCGCCGAAAATGTCAAAGAGATCGGCCTGGACAACAACCATGACTTGTACACGCTGGCGCTCGACCGAGAGGGAAGCAAGCCGGTCGATATCACCGCCGAGAACGCGGCCCAAGATACAAACCCCGTCTACAGCCCGGACGGCCGGCACATCGCGTTCACCCGACAAACGACCAAATTCTTCTATGCCGATCGGACGCAGGTCATGTTGCACGAGCGGGCCGGCGGCACGCGGAGTCTCACGGCCGATTTCGATTACTCGTGCACGAACCCGAAATGGATGACGGACAGCAAACGCCTGTTCTTTGACGTGGAACAGCGCGGCTTTCATCGGATCGGCTTCGCGAACATCGAGAAGCCGGGCGTCAACGCGAGCGGGCCGAACGCGTCGGAGCGGACGATGGACGTGGCGAAACACGATCGGGTTTCGGCATACATCGTGACCAGCTTCGACCGGCCGCCACAAGTTTATTCGCACCGTCCGGCCGCCGGATCCACAATCCCGATCGATCATTTCAATGACGAACTCGTGGCGCGGTGGAAGGTTGGCAAAGTGGACAACCGCACATTCAAAGGGGCGGACGACAAGGACGTCCAGATGTGGGTCTTCTATCCGCCGGACTTCGACGCCGCGAAAAAGTGGCCGGTGGTGCAGCTGGTCCACGGCGGGCCGCACAACGCGATCACGTCGGACTTTAGCTTTCGCTGGAACCCCCAGTTATGGGCCGCGCAAGGCTGGGTCGTCGCCGTGGTCAACTTCCACGGCTCGTCCGGCTTCGGCCAGGCGTTCACGGATTCAATCACCGGCGACCTCGGCACGAAGCCGATGACCGACATCATGAAGGCGACCGACTGGTTCGAGCAGCAGCGGTGGATCGACAAGAACCGCATGGCCGCGGCCGGCGGGAGCTACGGCGGCTACATGATGGCCTGGCTCAACGGGCACACCGATCGCTTCAAGGCATTGGTTTGCCATGCGGGTGTTTACAATTGGCACAGCATGTTGGCCTCGGATCTTGTCAAAGGCCGCGAGCGGTCGCTGGGCGCGCCGCCGTGGGGAAATCTCGACAAGATCGACCGGCAAAGCGCGCAGCGGTTCGCCGCGGACTTCAAGACGCCGACCCTGGTTCTGCACGGTGAAAAGGATTTTCGCGTCCCGGTCACGCAGGGGCTCGAGTTTTACAACACCTTACGTCAGAAGGGCGTGCCGACGCGGCTCGTCTATTTCCCCGACGAGAATCACAGGGTGCTCAAGCCGCAGAATTCGCGACTGTGGCACAAGGAAGTGTTCGCGTGGCTGACGAAGTACATCGGGCGTGGGGCGGGTTAACTCCGAATGTTGTTTCGCCGCGTCGCGGAGCGGAGCGCGGGTACGCG
>DATJGQ010001029.1:0-2826 GCA_035494815.1 Gemmataceae bacterium | reverse complement strand
AGCGTGGTGAACTTCTCCCCGTCCGCAGCCCGTCGGACGACGATGGTCGGCCGCCCGTCCGCGCCTTTGCCGATCAGACGGTGGTCGAACGTGTGCAGCGGTTGGCCGGTCTCCTGCATCACGAAATTCGACACGTCCACGACGTTGTTGATGCTGCGCAGCCCGATCTTCTCCAGCGCCGAGCGCAGCCAATCCGGGCTCGGCCCGATCTTCACCCCCTTCACGACGCGGGCCGTGTAACGCGGGCAAAGGTCAGCCGCCTCCAGCCGCACCGCGACCAAATCCGCCGTCTTCTCCCCGTTGACGGCCGATGGCTGATGGCTGACGTCCGGAATCTTCAGTTCGTTCCCCGTCACTGCCGCGATCTCGCGCGCGATGCCGATGACCGAGTTCAGGTCCGGCCGATTTGGAGTGACCTCCAGGTCGTAGATGACGTCGCTGCCGGCGCGGCCGAGATACTCGGCGAACGGCTGGGCCACGGGGGCGTCAGGGCGGAGGATGAGCAGGCCGTCCACTTGGTCGGGCAGGCCAAGCTCGGCAGGCGAGCACATCATGCCGTGCGACTCGACGCCACGGATCTTGCCGACCTTGATGGTGAACGGCTCCTTGTCGCCCGGCTTCAGCGGCAGCGACGCGCCGGGCAGGATGAGCGGCACCTTGTCGCCGGCCTGGAAGTTCTGCGCGCCGCAGACAATCTGCCGCTCGCCCGTGCCGTCGGCGACGCGGCAGACGGAGAGTTTGTCGGCATTCGGGTGCTTGTCGCGGGAGAGCACCTGCGCGACGACGATGCCAGCGAACTCGCCGCCGAGGTTCTGCACGCCTTCGACCTCAAGGCCGAGCATCGTGAGCCGCTCGGTGAGTTCTTCGGGGGACCAGTCGAACGCGACGTATCGCTTGAGCCAGTTGAGGGTGACCTTCATCTATTGTCGGCAAAGGGTAACCACGGATGGGCACGGGTGGACACGGATTTTGAGGTGGCGGGAACCCCAACCGAAAAGGAGACCCGGGAGGTCCTTCACTTCTTGAGAACACCCGAAAGGGGCTGCGCGGCCTTGGGAAAAGCGTGGTTGAAGTCTTCGCCCAGCAACGCGGCGACCGTGGCGGCGATCTGGCCTTGGGTGGCGACGGGGGAGTCCTGCCGTTCGCCGAGGGCGGGCGTGTCGGGGCCAAGGATGCCGATCCAGATGTAGGCTGATTCGGTGATCGCCTTGCCGTGGCTCTTCCACGCCACCGGGGCCGGACCGCGACCGTGATCGGTGGCGACGACAAATGTGGTCCGGTCGCGATACTGGGGCATCGCTTGGACCATCGTCCACAGCTCGCCGACGAACCGGTCGAAGTTGTGCGCGGCATGGAGGACCCGGTCGTAGCGGCCCTCGTGGGCCCAATCGTCCGTCTCGCCGAACGCCACGTAGAGCGCCCGCGGCTTCTGGCGGCGGACCATCTCCTTGGCGGCCGTGGCGGAGAAGGTGTCCAGCGAGACGTCGGCCCAGATCGGCGTGGTCCGGTCCAACAATTCCTGCGCGGCTGCCGACAACGGGGATCGTTTGGCGCCGGCGGGCAGGTCGAACGCGCTCCACACCGGAAAGCCGGCGGCATCGGCGTTGAGGATCCACGGGATCACGCCCCAACTCACGACGGCGCCGACCTTGTCGCGAAAGGCCGGCTTGCCGTTGAGCCATTGGAAGACGTTCACGTTCGGATTCGGCTTGGGATCGTTGCTGTCGATCCGCGCGTCGGCGACGCCGGTGAGGAACTCGCTGTAGCCGGGATAGGAGAAGTTATACCCGTTGGCGACCCGGACGACGGAGTTCCGGTTCCGGTTGCCCCAAAGCTGGCCTTCCTTGGCGACTTTTCCCCAAAGGAATGGCATGAGCGCCTCCCGCCGCGCTTCGGGCGTCGGTCGCCAATAGGCGGCGCGGAGTTCGTTGGTCTTGGCCACGCCGCCGTTCTCCTTGTCCATCAAAGCCTCTTCCGCGCCTGCGAAGACCTCCTGCCACCGCAACCCGTCGGTGGTCAGCAGAAA
The DNA here is from genome assembly GCA_035494815.1 of Gemmataceae bacterium. Lineage (GTDB taxonomy): Bacteria > Planctomycetota > Planctomycetia > Gemmatales > Gemmataceae > DATJGQ01. The sequence goes on along the minus strand of DATJGQ010001029.1, from coordinate 800 downwards.
GACGTTGCGGGTTTTAGGCTCGGCGGCGAACGAGGACGCCACCACCGACAGGAATGCCACGGCCACGATCAGGCTCGTCAGTCGCCCGGACTGCTTCGGAAGGGCAGCGGCGGATGCAGCGGGAAGCACGTGGTCAGGTTTGTTGTCTCGCATGACGGATAGATAGGGCACTTTCGCGCCCGCTCGTAGCAGCAATGGGCTTTGCCCCGCAAGTTCGCCGTTCGGAGATCACGGTGCGGTGCGAGGCTCGCACTTGTCCGGCGAGGCTCGTCGCATCACGCTGACGCCATGAACACCCTCTCCCGCCGCCGATTCCTTGCCACTGCCGCCACCGCCGCTGCCGGCGGCCGACTGGTCGTCCGGGCGGCCGTCACTTCGCCGATGTGGTCCGGGCCGCAATCACACGCCGCGCCGCTGATCCTCTCGACGTGGCCGTTTGGCAAGCCGGCGAACGACAAGGCGCTCTCTGTCCTGGCGGCCGGTGGTTCCGGTCTGGACGCGATCGAGCAGGGCATCAACGTGACCGAGGCCGATCCGAACAATCCCTACGTCGGCCTTGCCGGCATCCCGAACTCGGCGGGAGTCGTGCAGCTCGATGCCTGCATCATGAGCGGGCCGGGGCATCGCGGCGGCAGCGTGGCCGGCGTGGCGGGTTACCGGCATCCGATCTCCATCGCGCGGGCGGTCATGGAGCGGACCAAGCATGTCATGCTGGTGGGGAAGGGGGCGGAGGATTTCGCTGGGAAACACGGTTTTGAGCGGGGGCCGAAGGTCTCCGACAAGCAGCGCGCCGATTGGAA
>DATJGQ010001028.1:0-2990 GCA_035494815.1 Gemmataceae bacterium | reverse complement strand
ACGTTTGACGAGCGGGGTGCTGCATGAAATACCGGGTGGCGCTGCTGCGGTCCGAAGAGGGATACAGCGTCTGGGTCCCCAGCCTCCCCGGCTGCTGCTCGCAGGGCGAGACGGAGACGGAAGCCCTCGAGAATATCGCTGACGCCATTCGCGATTACCTGGACGCGGCCGAAGACCAGTTCGCCGGGGCGGAAGTCCGGGAGGTCGAGGTGCCCGCGGACCATGCCGAAGTACCCGGGCGTTAATCACCTCAACGCGATCCGCGCACTCGAGAAGGCCGGCTTCCGCGTCGTCCGGCAGGGCAAGCACGTGGTCCTGTCCGACGGCGTCCGCATCCTCACCATCCCACGACACAATCCGGTCAACGCGTACACGATGGCCCGCATTATCCGTCTCGCGGGCCTGAGCGACGAGGCGTTCGCCAAGCTCCTGTAATCCGTTTATTTGACCGTCCACTGCCGGCTACAATGTCCGCGGAGGACTCCCCCGAATGCCCCGCGAGTTGATCCTCGGCACCGCCGGCCATATCGACCACGGCAAGACCTCGCTGGTCAAGGCGCTCACCGGCGTCGACACCGATCGCCTGCCCGAAGAGAAGGCCCGCGGCATCACCATCGACATCGGCTTCGCGTCGCTCGACCTCGGCGACTTCCGGCTCGGCATCGTGGACGTGCCCGGGCACGAGCGGTTCGTCAAGAACATGCTCGCCGGGGCGACAGGCATCGACCTCGCCGTGCTCGTCGTCGCGGCGGACGACTCGGTCATGCCGCAGACCCGCGAGCACCTGGAAATCCTGCGGCTGCTCGGGCTCAAGCACGGCGTCGTCGCGTTGACCAAGTGCGACCTCGTGGACGCCGATACCCGCGGCGTCGTGGCGATGGAAGTCCGCGAACTCGTCCGCGACAGCTTCCTGGCCGACGCCCCGATCATCGAAACGTCGGCGACGACGGAGGCCGGGCTGGCGGAACTCAAGGCCGCGATCGCCGAGACGTGCCGCAAGGTCGAAGAGCGGGCCGGGGCGGAGTGGTTTCGACTCGCGATCGACCGCAGCTTTACTGTGCACGGGCACGGCACGGTCGTCACCGGTTCGGTCGTCAGCGGCAGCCTGAAAGTCGGCGACGAGGTCGAGTGGCAGCCGCGCGGCGAGCGGGTGCGGGTGCGGGCGCTGCATCACCACGATAAGCCGGTCGAGAGCGTGCACCGCGGCATGCGGGCGGCGATCAACCTCGCGGGCGTGGCGCACGACGACATCCACCGCGGGCAGGAACTTGCGACGCCAGGGTATCTGGTGCCGTCGCGGACGCTGACCGTTCGCATTCACGCCTCGACGGAGTCGCACCGGCCTCTGCGGCATCGCACGCCGGTGCGACTGCACCTCGGCACGGCGGAAATCCTCGGCACCGTGTCGTTGCTCGACCGCGACGTTCTTAAGCCGGGCGAATGGGGACTCGCCCAACTGTTTCTCGAAAGCCCCGCGACGGCGGTGTGGGGGCAACCGTTCGTCCTGCGCGAGTCGTCCGCGGCGACGACGTTGGGCGGCGGTCGTATCGTCCAGCCGGTCGCGCGGAAGATTCGCCGCCGTCACCTCGCGGTGATCGAGCACGTGGAGCAACTCTGCGTCGACGAACCGGAGAAGCGGGCGTTGATGGTCGCGTGGTTCGGCGGGTTCGCCGGCTGCTCGCCCGCGGAACTGATCCGCAGCGCGGGGATCGCGCCGGACGCGGCCGAGAATGTGATCGGCAAACTTCGCGAACAGGGCCGGCTGGCGGAAATCCCGATCGGCCAGTCGCGCAAGATCGTCTTGCACGCCGACCTGTTGCGCGAATTGGAAGAGCGCGTGCTGACCGTGCTCGGCCGGCTGCACGAGCAGTTCCCGCTGGTGACGACGCACGACCGCAAGAAGGTGCAGGCCCAGCTCGACTACATCGGCGACGACGCGCTGGTGCACGGAGCCGTCGACCGGCTGTTGTCACAGAAGAAGCTCGTCGGCGACGCCCGGCGCGTCGCGCTCGCCGACTTTAAGCCGAAGCTCAGTCAGAATCAGCGGAAGCTCAAGGACAAGGTGGTCGAGGCCCACGCGCAGGCGAAATTCCAGCCGCCGGAACCGGGCAGTTTCGCCAACCAGGCGGGCGGCAACGCGGCGAGCCTCAAGGACATCTTCGAGGTCTGCGTCGCCGAGGGCCAGCTGGTGCGGGTCACCGACGACATTTATCTGCACGCCGACGTCGAGGCCGACATGCGGCGGCGGGTGGCCGAGAAACTCGCCGCCGGCGGGCCGGGGCTGACCGTCGCGGAGATTCGCGACCTTTTGGGTACGACGCGAAAGTACGCCGTCCCGCTGTGCGAGTACCTCGACCGGGCCGGCGTGACCCGCCGCGCGGGCGACCTGCGCGTGCTGGCGACGGCGGGGGCGCCATAAAAAACCAATTTCCCGCCCAAATCCTCGCGCCGAGCGAACGAACATCAGGTAACACGACCGCACAATCCGACGAGGGGCCCGACATGTTGGCCGAGTTCAATTTCAGCGAGTTTTTCGGCAATTCGCCGGCGTTCCTGGCGGTCACGCTCATCTTCGGCGGCTGGATTGTCACCAGCGTCGTCGGCTCGATCATGGGCAACTGGCGCAAGGTCCGCGAGGCGGAACAGAGTGCCGCTTTGAAGCAGAGTATGGTGGAGAAGGGCATGTCCGCGGCGGACATCGAGCGGGTGCTAAACGCGGGGACGAAAAAGGCTCAGTGCTGAGGCGGCGTCAGGGGCGGAGCCAGTCTTCGACGCGGAGACGGGGGACTTTGCCGAAGTCGCGCTGATTCGCGGAGAGAAGTAGCGCGTCGTTGGCGAGCGCGATTGCGGCGATTCTCAGATCCATGGAGCCGATGCGGACCTTTTGACGTCGCAAGTCGTCGAAAATGGACGCCGCCCGATGGTCGAACCGGGCAACTCGCCGGCGTGAAATCGCGACCAGCAAGTCTGCGAAATTGTCGTAGTGGACG
>DATJGQ010001027.1:0-4926 GCA_035494815.1 Gemmataceae bacterium | reverse complement strand
GGAATGGCCGGAACAAACGTCACGACTTGCAGTGCATTCGCGTCGCTAAAGGTTAGCGGCCCGGTCACGTTGGCAGCGATCCCGGCCACGTCGTTGCCCGCTTGAGTCAGGACGAACTGCCCCGACCCGAGTAGCACGAGTTTCTTCCCTTTGACGATCCCGCCGGTCTGCACAACGCCACCGGCGGCGGTCCGAAATACGGCATTTTCGCAGTTGACGTCCTTCGTCAGAGTGATGCGCCCGCCCGTGATGAGAGTGGCAATCGCGCCAAAATCGGGAACGGTGATGCCGCTGGTCTGACCTACCGTACCGACGGTCAAGTCATCCGCGTCGGCGACGCGTAAGGTTCCCTGACCCACGTACGCGGCAAATACGTTGACGTCGTTCCCGGGCTGGTCGAGCGTCACACTTCCCAAGTTGCCCAAGGAAGCGGCCAGGCCATTGGCCGTGATCGTGCCGGCCGATTGTTGGATACTGCTGAAGTTTGACCGCAATGATATGTTGCCCAATGCGGAAAGGCTCGCGGCCAGATCGATTCCGAAGTCGGCGGTCAAAGTGAGATCGCCCCAGGCCGTGACGGACGACGACACGTGGAGCTTGTCGATGCTGGTGAGCGTCACGCTGCCGCCGGAGTTGATCGGGGCGTTTGCGGCGATTGTCTCCGACTTGATTGACAAATCGGCACTGACGGTGACTGGCGCGGTGATGGTTACCGTGTCATGACTGGAGACCAACCCGCCTTGGCCGTCGACGGCGACGCTGCCGACGCCGTTGGGCGTCGCCGCCAGACCGAAGTCCAAGCGGTCCCCCTGGTCGCCGAGGTTGACGCCGAACGTCGTCGCCGGCGCGCGGCCCGGGCCGGTGGCGATCGTCAGCGTGTCGTCAGGAGCAATGGAGGAAGACAGCACAAAACTGGCATTGGCCACGGCGTCGCCACTGAGCACAATGGCGTCGCCGTTGCCGACACGGATCTGAATCTGGTTGGCCGTCGGCGCCAAAACGCTAACGACGTCGGCGTCGCCGGGATCCGCGGTGAACGTCAAAGCGCCTGATGAGGACGTGTAGGAGACTACGGCCGGGGGTAACCGATCCTCCAGGCGTGAAAGCGCCAACCGCGGGGACTTGGGTGGCCTGCCGTTACCGACATGATTGTCGCGGCGATTCGCGGCCCCGCGGGTCCAGCGCCGGAGGAGTCCGCCGCCCGCCGCCGCGAGACCGAGCAGCGCCACAGTTGACGGCTCGGGCACCGGTACAGTTGACAGCAAGAACGCCCGGGTCAGGCCGTTGTGCGTTCCGTAGCCGACGATCTGGCCGACGTTGTTGATGTCCAGCGCCTCCTGGAGGACCCAACCGTCCATCGGGCCGGTCCTCGTGTTCAGGTCGATCATCCCGGTCGCGGCGCTGTAGAACATCGCCCGAGTCGAGCCACCACTCTGCACCAGCGCCCCGACCACTTGGCCGGCGTCGTTGATGCCGTCCACTCCGCTTCCGCCAAACCCGGGCGGAACGGAGGGGAACTGCGTGCCGATACCGTCCGTGTAAAGGAACGCTGTGCCGAATGGCTCGGGCGACGTCAAGACGCCGGCGACTGTGCCGGCCGCGTTGATCGCAGTCGCGAACCAGGCTTGAGCCTGCAACCCGCCGGTCGGCAATGCGACGAGGCCGGCGCCGTCCGTGTATCGGAAGGGGCGCAGACCCGGCGGCGGCGCCATGGGCGGGGGCGGGAGCGGCGCGTAATACGACCCGGCCACTTGGCCGGCGTTGTTGACGGCGAACGCCCGTGTCCCCATCCCAGTCGGCCCGAGGCCGAGGTCCACAAGGCCCGGGCCGTCGGTGTAGCGGAACGCGCGGAATTGTGTCTGCCCGCCGGGTCCGGTGACCTGGGCCGTTCCGACGACCTGTCCGGCGTCATTAATCCCCGCCCCGGAGACGTTCAGCGCGCCGGGCGGCGCGCCGACATCAACCATGCCCGCGCCGGGCGTGTACCGGAACGCGCGGCCTCCGGACGTGCCGGCGATCTGACCGGAACTATTGATTCCCGCCGCGCTGCTGTCGGTGGCGCCGGCGAGGGTGCCGAGGGCGACCATCCCGGCGGCCGGCGTGTACCGGAATGCGAGGTTGCCCGAGTTGCCGACGACCTGTCCGGCGTCGTTGATACCCGTCGCCCGGCTGTCCGCCGCGCCGGGCAACACGCCGAGGTCGGTGACCGTGTAGATGACCTGCGCGCGGGCCGCCGCGGGACCGGTCACCACCGCGAGGAGGACAAGGGGAAGCGCACGTCGCAGCGTCAGGCGTCGGCGTTGACGAACCGCGAGGCCACCTGCAGCCACGAAACCCAGCATCAACAGTACCGACGGCTCCGGAACGGCGGACACCGGCGTCAGCACAAACACGTCGGTGATGCCAACTGGATGAAAGCCAAGGCCGAGGATCGTGCCGCCCTCTGAGATATCGACCGCACTGAATATCCCTGTAGGGAACCCCGGCAGCCCGTGAGGCGCGCCCGGTGCAAGTAAGGAGTTCAGGTTTCTCCACCCGAAACCGTCCCGGTATTCGGACGGTCCGTTCCCGGTCAGGACGCCGATAGCACTGATCCCCGTGACATAGCCCTGTCCCAGATCTTCCAGCCCGATGCCGTCCGTGTACCGGTAGCCGTGGCCGCCCGCATTGACGGCGAGCTGGCCCCGAGAGTTGATGCCGGCGACCGTGCTCGAAACACCGGCCGGCGTGCCCAGGTCCTGGAACCCGACGCCGTCGGTCCACCGGAAGGCGCGGGTCAGCCCCTGCGTGTTCGTTGCGTTGACGGCCACCTGCCCGGCGTTGTTGATGGCGATGCCGACGCTGCTGGTGAAACCTTGCGGCACGCCGATGTCCCGAATGCCGATCCCGTCGGTGAATCGGAACGCGTGGCCGAGGCTGTTCGCGCCGACCACCTGGCCGGAGTTGTTGATGCCGTTGGCGGCGCCGCCGGGCCCCGCGCCCAGGTTCTGCCAACCGACGCCGTCGGTGTACCGCACGGCGCTGCCGAAGTCGTTGTTGGTGAGGGTCGCGGCGACCTGGCCGCGGTTATTGATGTCGGTGGCAACCCCCGACGACGGACTTGATGCCGACGGCGGCGTCGGAGGCGGCGGAATACCCGGGGAACTCCGAGACGGGACCGGGTAGAAATTGTAATAGATCGGTGGCGGGGCTGGGCCTGCGATGATGTACGACGTGCCGACCACTTGCCCGGCGTCATTCACGGCCCTGAACTGTCGCGAGGCCGGGATGTCGCCAGACTCCGTTATGGTGTAATTGTAGATGACCTGGGCGCGGGCGGGCGTGACGGCCGAAAGGCTGACGAGCGCGATGAAGACAATCATCCCCTTCGCGGATCGGCGGAACGAAGACGGCACGAAATTGGCATTGCCCCGATTGCTGCGGCGGGCACTGTCACAGCCAACCGCGGAGTCAACAGTGACCATCGTCGTCTCTCCCCAGTCGATTCTCCAACGAGCCGAGACGTCGCCCAAATAGATGTCCCGGCTCGTTGGAAGTCAGCCGCCGCCCCCGTACGCCTGCCGGAACCGCGCAAGGTCGATACCGTTAATGGCTCCGTCGCCGTTGACGTCGAACCCGCTCTGGTACAGCGGGTCGCCCGCGACCCGGCCGAACGTCTGCCGGAACAGGGCCAGGTCGGCGGCGTCCACCTTCCCGTCGCCGTTGCCGTCGCCGTACTTGCGGACTAGACCCTGCGCGGCGCCGAACGAGTAGTCATCGCCCGGTGTGCCGTCGGCGTTGCCGTCGAGCGCACCGCCGGGCGTCGAGACCTGGCTCGCGAGGACCTTGAGGGTGTACCGTCCGTCGGCCAGCGATCCGAACTCGGTGGCCGGCCCGGCGAACCCATCGAGCGTCACCCGCGTGGCGTCGCCGGCCATGCTCACCGTCGCCGCAAACGTCACGGGGGTTCCGTCTTCACGCGTGAGGCCGAACGCCGCCGCGGGCGCGCCGACGAAAGTCACGGCCGTGCTAAAGGTTACGGTCAAGCTTGCGATGCGGGACCGCTGGGGCGACCCGTCGTCCACCTGAATCGCAGACACTCGCGGAATGACGTTGTACGCCTGCCGGAACCGCGTCAGTTCGATGCCGTTGTTGGCGCCGTCGGCATTGGCGTCCAAATAGGAGAGGTACAGGGGGTCGCCCGCTACTCGCCCGAACGTCTGGCGGAATTGCGTTAGGTCGGCGGCGTCGACCCAACCATCGCCGGTTGCGTCCCCGTACAGCCTGCGCAAGCCTTGTGCGGCGCCGAAAGTGAAGTCGTCGCCGGGCGTGCCGTCTCCGTTCCCGTCGAGCGCTCCGGCCGGCGTAGACACGCGGTCGGCCCGGACGGTCAGCGTGTACGACCCGTCGGCCAGTGACCCGGCGTCGGCCGCCGGCCCGGTGAACGTCCCGAGCGTCACGATGGTGGCCCCCACCGAGTCGGTCGTGGCGGAGAAGGCCACGGCCGCGCCATCACTATTCCGCGTCAGAGCGAACGCGTCCGCTGCCGGCCCGGCGAAGGTCACGGCGGTGTTGAACGTTATCGTCAAGCTCGTCACCCGCGACCGCTGGACGGCGCCGTCGTTCACCCGGACCGAGTTCACCCTCGGGAGGACCGGCGCCAGGCGCGTCAGCGTCACGTCGTCGCCGGTGCCACCGCGGTAGCTGACCCGGATATCCTGGCCGCCGGCGGTCAGCGTCGCGCCCTCCGGCAGGCCGATAAAGGTGCCGCTCGGCGGCGACGAGGCGTTCACGTTGTCGATGATCCGGAACGTGTCGCCCACCGCCGCCGTGAACCCAACGTTGACAACGAGCGACCCGGCAAGCTGGAGCGAGCCGTTCACCTTCAGCTGGTCGTACTGCGTCCCTGCGGTCGGGCCGTTCACGTCCACCGCGAGCGTGCCGCCG